>DASTGQ010000317.1:0-4143 GCA_035718985.1 Gemmatimonadaceae bacterium | reverse complement strand
CTCGACTCGACGAAGAAGTACCCGATCATCAACCACATCTACCCGGGCCCGCAGACGGGGAGCGTCGGTGGCCGTGGCTTCAGCCCCGCGCGTGGTGACGACCAGGCGCTCGCCGAGCTCGGGTTCATCGTCGTCGAGATTGACGGCATGGGCACGCCGTGGCGCTCCAAGAGCTTCCACGACGCGTACTACGCACAGATGGGTGACAACACGCTGCCCGATCAGGTGGCGGGGATGAAGGAGCTCGCCCAGCGCTACCGCTGGATCGACCTCGATCGCGCCGGCATCTGGGGCCACTCGGGCGGCGGCTTCGCCACCGCGGACGCGATGTTCCGCTATCCGGACTTCTTCAAGGTCGGCATCTCCGAGTCGGGCAACCACGACAACCGCGTCTACGAGGACGACTGGGGCGAGCGCTATCAGGGGCTCCTCGTGAAGAACCCGGACGGCACCGACAACTACACGCCCGAGGCGAACCAGACGTACGCGAAGAACCTCAAGGGCAAGCTGCTGCTGGCCCATGGCACGATGGACGACAACGTGCCGCCCAACAACACGCTGCTCGTCGTGGACGCCCTGATCCGCGCCAACAAGGACTTCGACCTCCTGCTGCTCCCCAACCAGCATCACGGCTACGGGGACATGTCGTATTACATGATGCGGCGCCGCTGGGACTACTTCGTGAAGAACCTCATGGGCGCCGAGCCGCCGAAGGAGTTCGAGATCGTGCCGCCGCAGTCACCGATGCCGCGGGCCGGTCGGTAACCACCAGTTGCGCCGCCTCACCTACCGTTCCCGAACGTCCGCATGACGAAGGTCCATACGCCCTCGCGTGAGCACATCAGTCACGCGAGGGCGTATCTCGTCCTCGCGATCGGCGTGTTCGCCATCGGCTGGTCGGCGTTGTTCGTGCGCTGGTCGGCCGTGCCCGGCTGGACGTCCGCCTTCTGGCGCATGACCATCGCCCAGCTCGTGTTCGTGCCGTGGGCACTCGGATCGCGCGCGCGCCAGGGCGCCGCCGCGCCGCCATTCACGCGCGATGCCGTGCGCGCCGCCATCGTCGCCGGCGTCTTCTTCGCCGCAGACCTCGCCTTCTTCAACACGGCGGTGATGGTCAGCTCCGCCGCCAACGCCACCCTCCTCGGCGTCAACGCGCCGATCTTCGTCGCCCTCGGCGCGTGGCTCCTCTACCGGGAGCGTCCGACGCGCCGTTTCTGGACCGGGTTTGCGCTGAGCTTCATCGGCATGCTCGCCATCGTCGGCCACGACCTCGCGAAGCACCCGAAGCTCGGACTCGGCGACTCCTTCGCCGTCCTCGGCGCCGCCTGCTACGCCGGCTACCTGCTGTACGTGCGCCGCAGCCGCGCGACCATGGACGCGCTCGCGTTCAGCGCCCTGTCCGGCGTGACGGCCGCGGTGACGCTGCTGCTCATCTGCCTCGTCATCGGCACGCCGCTCCACGGCTATCCCGCGACGAGCTGGTTGGCGCTCACCGGCCTCGCCCTCATCACCCAGGTGATCGGGCACCTGTCGGTGGCGTATTCCCTCGGCAAGCTCCCGGTGTCGGTGACGAGCGTGGCGCTCCTCGGCCAGGCGCCGATCACCGCCATCCTTGCCGTGCCGCTCCTCGGCGAGTCCCTCTCCGCGCTCCAGGTACTCGGTGGCACGCTGGTGCTGACGGGGATCTACGTCGTGAATCGCAGAGCTCCAATGCGGCGCTCCATGCTGCCGGACTGAGGTCGGGCAAGCCCGTTCTCCGTCATGAGGGATCGAGTCATCGAGTCCAGACGAAACCGCAACAGCGAACGCCGTTGCCCTTCCGCCCGGACCAGCTGACCCGACGACCCACGACAGATGACCGACGACGGGGTTGCTCGAACCCGGACTCGCCACCGTTGCCGTAGCGATGCCAGCTTCGTCTTCATGTCATGCCATCCTCGCTGCGCTGCCCAGGCTGTGGCGCACCGGCGGACTCGGACGCGGCTCGCTGCGACTACTGCGGAGCCGCGCTCGCTACCGTCACCTGCGCGTCGTGCTTCTCGCCGATGTTCGCCGGCAGCCGTTTCTGTGCCCACTGCGGCGCCGAAGCGGAGCGCGAAGTCGTCGACGACGGCAGGACGCTCAAGTGCCCGCGCTGCCGCGAGGACATGCAGGCACTGCAGCTTGGCAGCACCTTCGCTCATGAGTGCGCCCAGTGCGGCGGACTATGGCTCGATCCGGGCTCGCTGCAGAAGCTGGCCAACGCGCGTGAGGAGACCGCCGGCGTCGTGAGCGTGCTCGCCGCTCGTGTGCCGCTCTCCACTGCGTCGCCCGACGTCGTCCGCTACATCCCGTGTCCGTGCTGCGACAAGCTGATGAACCGCAGCAACTTCGCGCGGTCATCCGGCGTCATCCTCGATGTCTGCAAGGAGCACGGGGTCTGGCTGGACCGCGGCGAGCTGCAGCGAGTGCTCGGCTTCATCGAGAGCGGTGGCCTGGCCGTGGCGCGTGAGCACGAGCGCCAGGAGCTCATCGAGGAGCAACGTCGCCTGACCGCGCTGCGCGATCGCCCGCAGCTCGCGGGCGGCTCTTCCTTCGCCATGACCCCCGAGATGTCCGCGCACCTGAACGGAACGAGCGCGACTCCCGATACCGTGTTCGATCGACTGTTCCGTGACGCCCTTGGCGCCATCCTCAGCTAGCTGGATCCCTCCACACCGCACGAGGTCCCGATGACGTTGCGCGATTTCATCCAGGGTGAGCTGATCGACATCGTCGAGTGGCTCGAGAGCTCCACCGACGCCATGGCGTGGCGCTTCGATCGCCCCGACAACGAGATCAAGAACGGCGCGAAGCTCATCGTGCGACCGGGTCAGCTCGCGCTCTTCGTCGAGCAGGGCACGGTGGCCGACGTCTTCCAACCCGGCTCGCACGAGCTGGCGACGAAGAACCTGCCGCTCCTCAGCAAGCTGCGCGGCTGGAAGTACGGCTTCGAGAGCCCGTTCAAGGCGGAGATCGTCTTCATCAGCACGCGCCAGTTCACGAACCTCAAGTGGGGCACCAAGACCCCTGTCATGACGCGCGACCCCGAGCTCGGCGCCATCCGGCTTCGCGCCTACGGCACCTACGCCCTGCGCGTGCGCGACGCCGAGTCGTTCGTGCGCGAGCTCGTCGGCGCGAACTCCAGCTTCACGATCGGCCAGATCTCCGACCAGATCCGCGACATGGTCGCCTCGCGCTTCGGCGAGCTGCTCGGCGAGAAACCGATCCCCGTCCTGCAGCTCGCCGCCAACTATCGCGAGCTCGGCGAGCTGGCGAGGGAGAAGCTGGCCGCGGAGCTCGCGCGCCTCGGCGTAGAGCTCACCCAGCTCGTCGTCGAGAGCATTGCGCTACCTGACGAAGTGGCGGCGACGCTCGACCAGAAGACGCGGCTCGGCCTCCTCGGTGGTGACCTCGGGAGCTACGCGCAGCTCCAGGCGGCCGATGCCATTCGCGATTCGGCGCGCAACCAGGGCACCGGCGGGGCAGGGGCGGCCATCGGCGTCGGACTCGGCATGGCGCAGCAGCTCGCCGGCGCGGCGGGACAGGCCATGAGTGCGAATGCAGCGAACAACGCGAAGGCTCCCGCGTCGAGCGCCGCGCCGCAGACGCCACCACCCATTGCGCCTCCGCCGCTCCCGAACGCGCTGGCCATCTGGCTCGGGGTGCGCGGTACGCCCACCGGCCCGCTCGATCTGGCTGCCCTCAAGCAGCACTTCCGCGACGGCACCCTCACCGCCGACACCCTCACCTGGCGCACCGGCATGGCCGAGTGGAAGCCGGCATCGCAGATGCCGGAATTGAAGGACGTGCTGGCGGGGGGGTGAGAGAGGAGGACCGGAGGACCGGAAGGGCACACCGAACATGATTCGGTGTGCCCTTCGCAGTTCCGGTCCATCGGTCCATCGGTCCATCGGTCCTCCGGTCCTCCTGACATCCCGATATCCCCGCTCTACCTTCGCTCGCATGCCCCTCGTCTTCCCCTTCGACCCGAACATCGAGCGCGCGTCCACCATCCCGGCGCGGCTCTACAACGATCCCGTCTACCTGGAGCTCGAGCGCGAACGCGTTTTCGCGCATGGCTGGCAGCTCGTGGGACGCGCCGATCAGGTGAGTGAGCACGGT
>DASTGQ010000316.1:0-2169 GCA_035718985.1 Gemmatimonadaceae bacterium | reverse complement strand
TCGACAGCGAACGCGTAATGGAGATGCGAGGGGGAAAACGAAACGGGGCGCCGCAGTGAAGCGGCGCCCCGTTCGCATGACGAAGAAGCGATTACGGCTTCTTCTTGGTCGTGGTGGTCTTCGTGGTGGTGGTCGTCTTCTTGGTCGTATCGGTCTTGGTCGTCGTGTCCTTCTTGGTGGTGTCCATGGCGGCCATGGCCGAATCGTGCGCCATGCTGGTGTCGGCGGACATCGCCGGGGCCGGCGCCATCGCCGGGGCGGCGGTGTCAGCGGGCTTTTCCTTGGTGCTGCAGGCGGCGACGAGTACGACGGCGGCGACAAGTGCCAGACGCTTCATGAGATCTCCTGGGGGTGGTCAGAGTGGGAATGTCGCGAGGGTCCGTGCACGCGATGCTGTGCCCGGCAGCGGCGGCGTGAAAAGTTAGGGCGAAGGAATTCGCTGTCAAGAGCGATGACCGCCGGTAAGTGCAGCAGAGTCAACGGTTTTTCCGATGGCAACCGCCATCATGGCGCCCATGCAGGCTGTCATGCGCCATCCCGGGCGGCCGACATCTGTTTGTGAGCCCGATGGTAAGCTGGCTGGATGCATGGACTTACCACACAACGACCGGATGTCGGGATGCAGGGGCGTGGCGGCGACGAGACTCGGCGTTCGTCCTGCCACTCCTCGACCTCCCGTGTCGGTTCCCGGGCTGCTCGCGTAGCTTCCTCACGTGGCCAGCGTACTGACCCCCGACCTGTCATCCGTCCCGCACGACGGCGTGGTGCGCGGCGCCTGTCCGCACGACTGCCCGGACACCTGCGCCACGCTCATCACGGTGGAGGGCGGCCGCGCGACGCGCATCGCCGGCGATCCCGACCATCCCGTGACGCAGGGATTCCTCTGCGCCAAGGTGAACCGCTACATCGAGCGGACCTATCACCCGGAGCGCGTGACGACCCCGCTGCGCCGGGTCGGGCCGAAGGGCTCGGGACGGTTCACCGAGATCTCGTGGGACTCCGCACTCGACGAGATCGCCGCGCGGCTGGGTGAGGTCGCGAACTCGAGCCACGGTCCTCAAGCGATCCTCCCCTACTCGTACGCCGGCACGATGGGGATGGTGCAGGGGTCATCCATGGACCGCCGCTTCTTCCACCTGCTCGGCGCGTCGAAGCTGGATCGCACCATCTGCTCCATGGCGGGCACGGTGGGCATGCGCATGACCGTGGGCGCCAACATCGGCGCCGACAGCGAGGGGGTTCCGGAAAGCGACCTCGTGCTCCTGTGGGGAACGAACACGCTCACGGCGAACCCGCATCTCTGGCCGTTCGTGCTGCGCGCGCGAGAGAGAGGGGCGCCGATCATCTGCATCGACCCCATTCGCACGCGCACCGCGCAGCAATGCGACGAGTGGGTGCCGATCCGTCCAGGCACCGATGCCGCGCTGGCGCTCGGCATGATGCACGTGCTCTTCGCGCGCGGGCTCGAGGACCGCGACTACCTCGAGCGATACACGCTCGGTCACGAAGCGCTGCGTGAGCGTGCCGCGGAGTGGGCACCGAGGCGCGCCGCCGCCGTCACCGGCCTGCCGGAAGAGCTCATCGTCTCACTCGGCGAGCGGTACGGACGCGCACGCGCCGCGTTCATCCGGGTGAACTACGGCCTGCAGCGCCATGCGGGAGGCGGCATGGCCGTGCGCACCATTGCCTGCCTGCCCGCCATCACGGGTCACTGGCGACGCGCAGGAGGCGGGGTGCAGCTCTCCACGTCCGCGAATTTCGCCTTCGACCGCGCTGCGCTCGAGCGCCCCGATCTCGGGCCGCCGGCACGCACGATCAACATGATCCGGCTCGGCGAGGCGCTCACGCGCGAGGACGCCGGCGTCGGCGGGCCCCCCGTGAAGGCGCTGGTCGTCTACAACAGCAACCCGGCGGCCGTGGCGCCCGATCGCAACGAGGTACTGCGTGGGTTCGCGCGTGAGGACCTGTTCACCGTGGTGCTCGAGCACTTCCGCACCGACACGGCCGACTGGGCGGACATCGTGCTTCCGGCCACGACCCAGCTCGAGCACTGGGATGTCCACCTCGCCTATGGACATCACTACGTCTCGCTCAACCGCCCGTCCATCGCGCCGGTGGGCGAGTCGAAGCCGAACAGCGAGATCTTCCGCCTCATCGCGGCCCGCATGG
>DASTGQ010000315.1:0-4188 GCA_035718985.1 Gemmatimonadaceae bacterium | reverse complement strand
GGCATGGGAGGGTGGTGAGAGTGCGCCGCCCTTACTGAGAGATTCGGGCCATTGCGCTGGCAGGGCTGGCCGCTAGCCCGTGAATTGCACTCCGGCGCTCACTCCTCCACCTGACTGACATGCCCGGCCAGTCCACGCTCGACGAATCAGCGCTCGACACCAATACGTTCTATCGCCGCACGCTGCACGTGCTGAGCGACGCGGCCGTCCCGTTCCTCGTGGGCGGCTCCCACGCGTTCCTCGAGTACACGGGGATCGTTCGCAACACCAAGGATTTCGATCTCTTCCTGCGGCGCGCCGACCTCGATCGCGCCACCGAGGCGCTCCGCGACGCGGGCTACCGCACCGAAGTGCGCTTCCCCCACTGGCTGGCCAAGGCCTTCCAGCACGATGATTTCGTGGACCTCGTGTTCAGCTCGGGCAACGGCATCTGCGTGGTGGACGATGCGTGGTTCGAGCACGCGGTGGAGACCCAGGTGCTGGGCATGCCGGTGAAGATCGTGCCGTGTGAGGAATTGATGTGGCAGAAGGCGTTCGTGATGGAGCGCGAGCGCTTCGACGGCGCGGATCTCATGCACATCCTGCTCAGTCGCGCCGAGTCGATGGACTGGGCTCGCCTCCTCTCGCGGTTCGGCGATCGCTGGCCGCTGCTCTACACGTACCTCGTGTACTTCACCTTCGTGTTCCCGAGCGAGGCGCACCGGCTCCCTGGCGCGGTCCTCGACGAACTCGCCGCGCGATTCGCAGCGCAGCGCACGTCGCCTTCCACCGAGCGCGTCTGCCAGGGCACCCTCGTGAGCCGCGAGCAGTATCTCATCGACGTGGGCCAGCATGGCTATGCCGATGCGCGTCTCAGTCCGCGTGGAGGCATGTCGGCCGAAGACGCCATCTACTGGACGTGGGCCATCGGCAACGTGAAGTAGCGAGGGCCCGGCAGCTGGATCGATTCCTCGATCGGGGCGCCGCCCGTCAGCCCAGCCGCCTGATGTCCTCGCCGCCCTCGCGATACTCCTTCAGCTTCCGGTAGAGCGTCCGCCGGTCGATGCCGAGGCGTTCCGCGCAGCGACGCTGGTGACCGTGTTCGAGCTCGTAGACGTGCAGCACGTATCGCCGCTCGAGCTCCTCGAGCGTGACGCGTGCGGCATCGAGCCGCGCGAAGTCAGCACTCGGTCCCACCGGCGCGAGTGACGGCGCTGCATCCACGCTGGTCGAGTAGGCGAGGCGTTCCACCCACGTCTCCAGCTCCCGCACGTTGCCGGTCCACTGGTGGGCGAGGAGCGGCGCCATCATCTGCGGCGTCACCTGTGGCAGCTCCATGCCCGTCTCCGCCGTGATGCGGGCCCGGAAGTGCTGCACGAGGAGCGGGATGTCCATGCGTCGCTCGCGGAGGGGCGGCAGCGCGATGGGCAGCACGTTCCGTTCACCGAAGAGCGCGGGCGCGGAGTGGTCCATCGCGCTGGAGCGGGACGTGAACACCAGGCGCACGTCCACCTGCACGCCGTCATCCGAGCCGGCGCGATGTACCACACGCTCGGCGAGGAGGCGGCCGAGCCGGTCGCGCAATGCGTCGGGAAGCGCAGGAACGTCGTCGAGAACGAGCGTCCCTCCCCGAGCCCGCTCGAGCAGTCCGCCGCGATCGCCGCCGAACAGTTCCGCCTCGAGTGCCGCAGCGCCGCTGTCGGTGCAGCGCACGGTAATGAAGGGCCGCCCCGCCCGGTCGGAAAGCTGGTGCAGCAGGCGTGCAACGACGTCCTTGCCCGTACCCGGCTCGCCCGTGATGAGCACCGTGCGCCGCGTCGCCGCCGCGCGCCCGATCAGCTCTCGCACGGCGCGCATCGGCTCTGACCGGCCGACGAGCGACTGCTGTGCCTCG
Source organism: Gemmatimonadaceae bacterium (assembly GCA_035718985.1). Taxonomy (GTDB): domain Bacteria; phylum Gemmatimonadota; class Gemmatimonadetes; order Gemmatimonadales; family Gemmatimonadaceae; genus AG11. The sequence continues at coordinate 2,315 of DASTGQ010000315.1, read as the reverse complement.
TCGCCGAGTCGTGCGCGCAGCGCCGTCACTTCGCGCCGCAGCCGGGCCTCGTGCGCCGCGCGCTCGAGCGCGAAGAGCAGGCTGTTCATGTCGCGGCTGTGGTCCACCACGTCACAGGCGCCGAGACCGAGGCCGTCGCGAGCGGTGTCCTCCTGGCCAGGTGGGGCGAAGAGCACCACCTGTGCATCGCCCGCGGCGGCCACGAGCTGGGAGAATCCCCGCAGCCCCGGCCGCCCGAGCGTAAGCAGCACCACGTCGGCGCCCTCTCGCAGGAGAAGGTCCGCCGCGCGCTCGATACCGGCAGCGTGGCGCGTCTCGAAGCCGGCGGTGGCCAGCAACTGCAGCAGCGCGGGTGCGCGCGCGCCGTCTGCGTCCACGATGAGGACGCGCGTCGCGGTGGTGGGGGTTCGTGGGCTGGACATGCTCACGAACCAGTATCGGCATCGTCTCACCAGCACTTGACCGCCCTGGTGACGTGCCCGCGAACGGTCAGGAGGCGACCTGCTCCGGTGCCAGGCCGAACCGGCGATTGCGCCCGCGGAAGTCGGCCAACGCCTCGGCAAGGTCCTCCGCCGTGAACTCCGGCCACATCTTGCGCACGAAGAGCAGTTCGGCGTAGGCGCATTCCCAGAGCAGGAAATCACTCAGCCGCTGTTCCCCGCCCGTGCGCACCACGAGGTCCACGTCGCGCGCCGGCATCCGGTCGTGATCCACGCTCGCCAGCAGCGCTCCGAACTCCTCGCGCCCGCGCAGCTCGCCTGAATGCGCGGCGGCGGCCGCGGCGCGCAGGATCGCGTCGCGCGCCGAATAGTCCACCGCCACGCGAAGGTGCATCCGCGTTCCGCTTGCCGTGACCGCCTCGACCTGATCCACGGTGTGGCGCAATGAGGACGGCAGCCGGTCACGCCGGCCGAGGATGGTGAGGCGAACGCCGTTCTCGAGGCACCGCTTCGCCTCGCCGATCAGGGCGCGGCGGAAGAGCCGCATGAGGGCAGTGACCTCGGCCGTCGGCCGCTTCCAGTTGTCGGAGGAGAACGCGTAGAGCGTCAGCGTGCCCACACCTTCGCGGACCGCGGCCTCCACGATCGTGCGCGCGGTGCGCAGACCCGCTTCATGGCCGGCCGAGCGAGTCAGGCCGTGCGCGGTGGCCCAGCGGCCGTTGCCATCCATGATCACGGCCAGGTGCAGGCCGTCGAAGCTGACGGGGGCGACGGGAGTCCCCGGATGTCGATTGATCGCCATGTGAAGGGGTCAGCGCTCTCGGGTGGCGCGGATGAGCGCTTCCATGTGGTCGAGGTAACGCTCGAGGGCGCGGCGGCCGGACGCGGTGAGCCGATACTCCGTGCGGGGCATGCGGCCCTCGAACGACTTGGTGCAGGTGATGTAAGCGGCATCCTCGAGCTTGCGCGCGTGCACACTCAGGTTGCCGTCGGTGGTATTCATCAGCCGCTTGAGATCGTTGAACGTCAGCGTGTCGTTCACCGCGAGCGCGCTGACGATGCCGAGTCGCATGCGCTCGTGGATCAGGCGATCCAGCAAGAGGGCGCCGGGTTCAGCGTGCTCCGAGGGAGACGAGTCGAGCGACCGCAGTGGGCGCGACGCACGGTCCGCCTCGCGCTCGCGCGGCGACTCGCTCGCGTGCTTGGCCGAGCCGTGTTTAGCCACCGTGCCTCCGCGCGATGAGGATGCCGAAGAAGAGGTGCAGGCCGCCGAAGCCCGCGGCCATGCATGCGGTCGTCCAGGCAGGCGGCGCGAAGAGGGCGACGGTGCCGACCATCATGAACGCGAGGCCCATCACGGGAACGATGCGCACGGAAAAGGTGCCCGCCGCCACGACGCCGACGCCGTACAGCAGCATCCAGACGCCGGGCAGGAGTCCGATGAGATCGTGCTCATAGCAGACGAGCGTGAGCAGCGCGCCGACCGCCAGCGGGGGCGCGAAGCTGAAGAGGATCTTTCGCGCCGGCTCGCTCCACAGTGGGAGTCCCACTGAGCGCGCCTTGAGCGTCATCGTATAGAAGGAGATGCCGACCGAGAGCACGGCCTCGCAGGTCCAGATGAAGACCCAGCGCGTCATGCTGTTGGTGGATGCCGCGAGGGCCGCCGCGACGAGCGCCGTGAAGCCGATGATGACGGTGCCCCATCCCGAGACGGCGGTGAAGGTGGCCGCTGCCGCCATCGTCTCGCGGATGAACTGCAGATTGTCCATCGCCCGCGCCTGCATCTCGGGCGGATCGGCGGGGCGAAGAGGGATGACGCGCGCCATGGGGGGGAGAATGCGTGCGAGGAAACGGCCTGTCAAGTGCTTTGCACCA
>DASTGQ010000314.1:0-5642 GCA_035718985.1 Gemmatimonadaceae bacterium | reverse complement strand
CCACGCGAGCCGGAGTCGAACATCATGAACACCGGGTTGAACCCCTGCTTGCTCTCGCGCATGGCCTTGACCATGGCGTCGGCGACGTCGGAGTTCGCGTGCGTCCAGGTGTCGATGACCTTGTTGTAGCGCTCGCCGTTCGTGATGTTGCCCGTCTGGTACGCGCGCTGGAAGCGCTCCACGCGCTCCGACGCCTCGGCGAGCAGGGTCTCCTTCTCGCGCGGGATGTGGAGGTCCTCGATGCCGATGGACACGCCGCCGCGCGTGGCATTGGCGAAGCCGAACTCCTTGAGGCGATCGAGGAACTGCACCGTCGCGGCGAGGCCGGCCTGGCGGTAGCTCTCGAACACGAGCTCCGACAGCGCCTTCTTCTTCATGTCGTGGTTCTTGAAGCCGAGCTCCTTCGGGATGATCGCGTTGAACTGCGCGCGACCGATCGTCGTCTTCTCCCAGCGCGCACCCGCGGCATCGTCCACCCGGTACATGATGGCCGTCTGCTGCGTGACGCGCCCGAGGGCGAGCTCCATCTCCACCTCGGCCACCGTCGCATAGCGACGCGTCGGCTGGACGGTGGCGAAATCGGCCGGCGCCTTGGTGGCCACGTAGCAGCCGAGGACGATGTCCTGGCTGGGCTCCGCGACCGGGCGGCCGTCCGACGGCTTGAGGACGTTGTTGCTCGACAGCATGAGCAACCGCGCCTCGAGCTGCGCCTCGAAGGAGAGCGGCACGTGCACCGCCATCTGGTCGCCGTCGAAGTCGGCGTTGAACGCCGCGCAGACGAGCGGATGGATGCGGATGGCCTTCCCTTCCACGAGCACCGGCTCGAACGCCTGGATACCCAGGCGGTGCAGCGTCGGCGCGCGGTTGAGCAGCACCGGATGGTCCTTGATGATCTCCTCGAGGATCTCGTACACCTCGGGGCTCTCCCGCTCCACGATCTTCTTGGCGCGCTTGACCGTCTCGGCGATGCCCTTCTCGACGAGCTTGTGGATGATGAACGGCTTGAACAGCACGAGCGCCATCAGCTTGGGGAGCCCGCACTGGTGCAGCTTGAGCTCCGGGCCGACGACGATGACCGAGCGGCCCGAGTAGTCCACGCGCTTGCCGAGCAGGTTCTGGCGGAACCGGCCCTGCTTGCCCTTGAGCATGTCGGAGAGCGACTTGAGCGGACGCTTGCCGCGGCCGCGGATTGCCTTCGAGCGGCGCCCGTTGTCGAACAGCGCGTCCACCGCCTCCTGCAGCATGCGCTTCTCGTTGCGCAGGATGACCTCCGGCGCGCGGTGCGAGATGAGCTTCTGCAGGCGGTTGTTGCGGTTGATGACGCGGCGGTACAGGTCGTTCAGGTCCGACGTCGCGAAGCGGCCGCCGTCCAGTGGGACGAGGGGGCGGAGGTCGGGAGGAATGACTGGAATGACGTCCAGGATCATCCACTCCGGCTTGTTGCGCACGTCGCCCGACTCGCCCGAGTTGCGGAAGGCGTCGACGATCTTGAGGCGCTTGAGCAGCATCTTCTTGCGGTGCTGCGACGTCTCGACGAGCACCTGCGCGCGCAGCTCCTCGGCCACCTTGTCCACGTCCAGGCGGCGGAGCAGCTCGCGCACGGCGGGCGCGCCGATGTCGGCGAGGAAGGCAGTGTCGCCCTCCTCACGCGCCTTCGTCTTCAGCTCGAGGTACTTGTCCTCATCGAGGAGCTCGTTGTTCTCGATCTCCTGGTTGCCCTTGTCGATGACGACGTAGTTCGAGTAGTAGATGACCTTCTCGAGATCACGGAGCGTGATGTCGATCAGGTTCCCCATCGGGCTGGGGAGGGTCTTGAAGAACCAGATGTGGGCAACGGGGACGGCGAGCTCGATGTGCCCCATGCGCTCGCGGCGCACCTTCGAGAGGGTCACCTCGACGCCGCACCGGTCGCAGATCACGCCGCGATAGCGGATGCGCTTGTACTTGCCGCAATGGCATTCCCAGTCCTTGACGGGACCGAAGATGCGCTCGCAGAAGAGACCGTCCTTTTCCGGCTTGAACGACCGGTAGTTGATGGTCTCGGGCTTGGTCACCTCGCCCCACGACCACCAGTTGCGCACGCCGGCCATCTCCAGCCGCTCGCGCTCCTTGGAGTCCCGGGGTCCGCGGATCTCTTCGGGCGAAGCGATCCGGACCTGGATGAAGTCGAACGCCGATGCGCGGGTGTCGCGCACGCTGCGGAAATCGATCATGTGTTACTCCTCGTTGGCGTTGGCGTTCTCGGCGGTGCCGGTATCCACTCCGGTTCCATAGAAGCCACCCGCACTCTGTCCCATCGTCACCTTGATGCCGAGCGCCTGCAGCTCCTTCACCAGCACGTTGAACGACTCCGGGATGCCCGGCTCGGGGAGGTTCTGCCCCTTCACGATCGCCTCGTACACGCGGCTGCGACCGTTGACATCGTCCGACTTGACGGTGAGGATCTCCTGCAGGACGTGCGCGGCCCCATAGGCTTCCAGCGCCCACACTTCCATTTCTCCGAAACGCTGGCCGCCGAACTGCGCCTTGCCGGCGAGCGGCTGCTGCGTGACCAGCGAGTACGGTCCGATGCTCCGCGCGTGGATCTTGTCGTCCACGAGGTGCGAGAGCTTCAGCATGTACACCGACCCCACGGTCACGGGCGACGAGAACGTCTCGCCGCTGCGGCCGTCACGGAGCCGGACCTTGCCGAACGGGGTGATGCCGGCGAGGCGGAGGAGCTCCACCGTCGCTGCATCGACGTCGGCATCGGACTTCTTGCCGAGCATGCCGGCGAGCGCCGGCAGCTCCTGGTCGGCCAGGCGATCGGCCGGTGCCATGCCCTGCGCCTTCTCGAGCTGCTTGAGGGCGGCCTTGTACTCCGCCTTCTTCGCCGCACTGAGCTCGGCGTCGTCCGACTGATGGAACGTGACTTCGTGTCCCATCGCCGTCTGCTCGCGCTCCACCAGCTCACGCGTCGCCGCGGCGATGAAGTCGCGGATGCGGTGATGGATGTCGCGCGTCCCCTGCGACACGGTGCGTGCACCGAGGTCGTTGAGGTTGGCGTCGCCGAGCAGCTCCACCTTGGCCGTCTCGGACTCCGACGGCTTGACGTCAGCGAGGATGGAGCGCACGTCGGCGTCGCTGATCTCCAGCTTTGCCGAGCGCAGCTCGAGCGCATCGCTCACCCAGGTGAGGCCGGCGATCTTGAGCAGCAGGCCGATCTCCTTCTCGTTCGCGCCCTGGAACACCGGCGTCTTGGCGTAGAAGCCGAGCAGCTTCGCGGCCCACCCGAGGTGGGTCTCGAGGATCTGCCCGACGTTCATTCGCGACGGCACGCCGAGCGGGTTGAGCACGATGTCCACCGGACGCCCGTCGGGGAGGAACGGCATGTCCTCCTCGGGGACGATGCGCGCCACGATACCCTTGTTGCCGTGGCGGCCGGCCATCTTGTCGCCGACCGAGATCTTGCGCTTCTCGGCCAGGTACACCTTCACGAGCTGGATCACGCCCGGCGGCAGCTCGTCCGGCTGCAGGATGCGGTCGATCCGCTCCTCCGCCCGCTCCTCGAGGCGCGCCTTCTCGTCGTTGGCGGCGTCGATGATGGTGCGGATGCGCTCGTTCACCTTCTTGTCCGCGACGCGGAAGGTCTTGAGGTCGAGCGAGGAGATGCGCAGGTCGTGCAGGATCTCGGCGGTGATCTTCGTGCCCGCCGGGATCGCCTCTTCCACCGTGCCGCTCTTGAGGGCCAGCGCAACGGTCTGGCCTTCGAGCAGCTCGACGAGCTCGTCGTCGCGGACCTCGTTGACGCGGAGCTTCTCCTCGCCCTCGAGACGGCGCACCTCACCGATGCGCTCACCGCGATCCTTCTCGACCACCTGATCCTCGATGCGGCTGAAGATCTTGACGTCGATCACGACGCCTTCCATGCCCGGCGGCACCTTGAGCGACGAGTCCTTCACGTCCTTGGCCTTCTCACCGAAGATGGCGGTGAGGAGCTTCTCTTCAGGAGAGAGCTCCGTCTCGCCCTTCGGCGTGATCTTGCCGACGAGGATGTCGCCCGGCTTGACGTGCGCACCGATGCGCACGATGCCGCGCTCGTCGAGATCGAGCAGCGCGTCCTCCGAGACGTTCGGGATCTCGCGCGTGATCTCCTCCTGGCCGCGCTTGGTGTCGCGGACGTGGAGCTCCAGCTCCTGGATATGGATGGACGAATACACGTCGTCCTTGACCAGGCGCTCGGAGAGGACGATGGCGTCCTCGAAGTTGTGCCCGTACCACGGCATGAACGCCACGGTGACGTTCGAGCCGAGCGCGAGCTGGCCCTTCTCCGTCGCCGCGCCGTCGGCCAGCACGTCGCCCTTCTTCACGGCCTGACCCTGCCGCACCAGGGGACGCTGGTTGATGGCCGTGTCCTGGTTGGTGCGCCAGTACTTCCGCAGGCGGTAGCGGTCGTGCTGGGTGAGGCGGGCGAGCACGCGGCCCTCCTCGCGCGACTGCCTGAGCTCCTTCGGGCCGGCGTCGACGATGATCTCGTCGGCCGTCACGCGGCTCACCACGCCATCACGGCGGGCAATGACCACGGCGCCCGAATCCACCGCCACCTTCTCCTCGAGCCCCGTGCCGACGAACGGCGTGCGCGGGTTGAGGAGCGGCACTGCCTGGCGCTGCATGTTGGAGCCCATGAGCGCGCGGTTGGCGTCGTCGTGCTCGAGGAACGGGATGAGCGCGGCGGCGATCGAGACGAGCTGCTCCGGCGCCACGTCCATGTAGTCGATCCGGTCCGGCGACGTGAGCGGCGCGTCACCCTGCTGGCGCGCGAGCACGAGATCCTCGACGAAGCTGCCGTCGGGATTGAGCGGCGCGTTGGCCGGCGCGATGATCGCGTCCTCCTCGCGGTTGGCATCGAGCCACGCGAGGGTGTCCGTCACCTTGCCGTTCTTCACGACGCGGTACGGCGTTTCCACGAACCCAAGGTCGTTGACTCGTGCATAGCACGCGAGCGACGTGATGAGGCCGATGTTCGGGCCTTCCGGCGTCTCGATGGGGCACATGCGCCCGTACTGCGAGTAGTGCACGTCACGCACCTCGAAGCCGGCGCGCTCACGCGTCAGGCCGCCCGGTCCGAGCGCCGAGAGGCGACGCTTGTGCGTCAGCTCGGCGAGGGGGTTGGTCTGATCCATGAACTGCGACAGCTGCGACGAGCCGAAGAACGCCTGGATGACGGCGCTCACGGTGCGCGCGTTCACCAGGTCGTCGAGGGAGATCTTCTCCGGGTCCGTGTTGATGGACATGCGCTCCTTGACCAGGCGCGCCATGCGGGAGAGACCGACCGAGAACTGGTTGGCGATGAGCTCGCCCACCGACCGGATGCGGCGGTTGCCGAGGTGGTCGATGTCGTCCACGTGCCCGCGGCCTTCATGCAGCTCCACGAGGTAGCGGACGATCTCGACGAAGTCCTCCTTCGTCAGCACCGTCAGGTCGGCCGGCGTGTTGAGGCCGAGCCGCTGGTTGATCTTGTAGCGGCCCACGCGGCCGAGGTCGTAGCGCTTGGGGCTGAAGAACAGCCGCTCGAGCGCCTGCTTGGCGGTGGTGACGTCCGGCGCGTCGCCGGGGCGGAGCAGCGCGTAGATCTGCGAAAGCGCTTCCTTCTCGCCGCGCGT
>DASTGQ010000313.1:0-7999 GCA_035718985.1 Gemmatimonadaceae bacterium | reverse complement strand
TGAGCAGCATGTCGCGGGAGCCGGTGATGTTGATCGGCGAGAGGCTCACCCCGTTGATGAACTCCGTGGCCCACATCCCGATCACCGGGTCGGGCACGTTGTTGATCGGGTCCTGCAGCGCGACGGTGAGCGTCTTGGTGGTGTAGTTGTAGCTCGCGACCGCCGGGGCGAAGGTGATCTCGCGACGCGAGTTGAAGCAGCCGGCAAAGGAGCAGTTTCCGTAGGTGAGGGCGGTGGTGGGGAGCTGGAGCTGCATCTTGTAGTCGCCGCTGCCCAGGGCCGCGAGGGCGTTCTGCGCCGCCGTGGCCGCCGCCGCGCTGCTCACCAGCGCCTTCGTGGTGTCCACGTTGCCGGACGGATTGAGCTTCTTCCAGATCGCGCGATCAAAGGCGGACCGGGCCTGCCAGGCGTAGATCTGCCCCTGGAGGGTCTTGTCACCCGACGCCTGTGCGATCGGCAGCGCACGCGTGAGCGCGGCATCCGCCGAATCATAGAGCGTCGCCATCTGCGCCGGCCCGATGTCCGCGCCCGGGGTCGTGGCCGTCGTCGCGATCACGAAATCATCCCAGTTGTCGGCGATGTAGATGTAGGTGATCGCGTCGTACAGGTTCGCCAGGGCGAGCAGCTTCGAATCCTTGAGCGTACCGGCCGTCTGGAAGCCGGCGAGCTTCCCCACCGTCTGGTTCGCCATGAACCGCGCCGGCGTCATGCCGAACATCGAGTTCTCGATGAATTCGTTGAACTGGTTTCGGACGTTGCCCTTGTTCAGGTCGTTCATGCCGTCGAGCGAGCCGACCCACTGGATGTTGTCGCTCGCCGTCTCGATATGGCCGACCACCTGCTCGAGGGCGCGGGCAAGGGCCGCGACCTCCCCGCTGACTTCCGCTGCGGCCGCGCTCGGGTTGTCGAGCGCGGTGGAGTTGACGTTGTTCGGGTTGGATACGTCGAGCAGGCCGCAGCCCGCCGCGAACGCCATCAGCGTCAGCGCCATGGCGCGACGCAACAGTGCGTGATCGATCTTCATCCGGGTGATCTCCTTCCGGCTCGGAGGTCGAGGTGAGTACGGGAGACGAGCTAGAAGCCGAGCCTGACGCTGATCGAGAAACGGCGCTGTAGCGGCAGTGTGTAGGCGTCGATGGCGTCGATGAAGTTCGCGTCGAGCGCGGCCTGGTTGCCGAGGCCCACGGAGTTCGTCACCCCCTGTTCATTGACCTCCGGATCGACCCCCTTGTACCTGGTCCACAGCTTGAGATTGCGCGCCGCCACCGTGATGGTCATGTCGCGTGCACCGACCTTCTGGGCAACGAATGGTGAGGCGTTGTAGGTGAGGCTCAACTCGCGCCACCGGACGAAATCGCCGGAGCTCATCTGGTTCGCGATGCCGTCGTAGGGGGACAGGGCCACCAGCGAGAGCCATTTTATTGCGGCGTCGGTGCGCTGCTCCGGCGTGCTGGCGGGGTTCAACAGCGTTGCCTCCACCTGCGCCGCTTCCATGGTATTGCGGCCGATCGAGGGACTCGCCTGCCGGAACGCGTCGGTGAGGTCCTGGATCATGTAGTTGCCGGCCTTGTACTCGAAGAGCGAGCCCACCTGGAAGGCGCCGAAGCGGACGTGTCCTCCGAAGCCGCCCTGCCAGTCCGGCGTTGGCTTGCCGGTGTAGTGATCGAGGAAGTCTCCGTTCAGGTTCTCGTCCGTGCGCAGGGGATTGAGCAGTCCCGGATCCACCGAGGTGTGTGTCTGGAAGTACGCCAGCAGGTCGGCCGGCGTATCCAGCTTGCCGTCGTGGTTCAGGTCGTACGGCAGCTCCCCGGGGTTCGAGCACATCGGGTACGCCGCGTTGGCGCGCAGCGCGGCCGCCTGGGCGCTCGAGTACTGCGAGCACGGGCTCACCAGCTTGGCGCCGAACGTCGCACCGGGCGCGTAGCCTTCCTTGATGAAGTTGCGATAGCGGATGTAGCTGCCCCCCGCCTTGAGTGGCGGGGCGCCGCCGAGGCTCGTGACCTTCTGGAACAGGTAGGCGCCGTTGGCGAAGACGTCCACCGAGGAATTCTTCCGGTTCACGAGGAAGCTCTGGACGTTCAGCTCCACGCCGTGCGCATCCATCCGCCCCACGTTCGCGAGCTGGGTGGCGGTGAAGCCGCCCGAGATCGGGAACTGCTTGTTGACGAGGGCGTCCGTCACCCGGCGCTGCCAGTAGCTCACCGAGGTGCTGACCTTGTCCCGGAACAGCCCCGCCTCGGCGCCGACCTCGGTTTCCGTCGAGACTTCCGGCTTCAGGTTCTGGTTGCCGAGGTTCGACGGAAACAGTCCGCCCCCGAGCTGCGAGGGGAGGGGACTGTACGTCGTGAACTTGTCGAATGCGCCGGGCTGCCGGCCCGAGGAACCGATCGCGGCGCGCAGCCGCAGGGTCGACACGAGCGTGGACGTCCAACCCGGCCGGTCGCTCGGCACCACCGAGATGGACGCCTTGGGGTAGATCACTCCACCCGCCGACTGGCCGAACGAGCTGTTGAAGTCGTACCGCGCGCCGCCGGTGAGGAAGATCCAGTTGTCCAGCCCGACCTGCTCCTGCGCGAAGTAGCCGGCGTTGACCACCTTCACGATGCTCTCGTACACCGACGGCTGGTTGCCCGCGCCGATCACCTCGAGGCCGGGTCCGGGAAAGTTCCGGTTCGAGCCGCCCTGCGACTTGGAGTCCGTGATGAACCCCTGTGCACCGACCACGAGCCCGGAGGTCAGGCGCGTCCCGAGGGAGCGGGTCCAGTTCGCCTTCGTGTCGAAGGTGATGTTCTGGAAGGTGGTCACGTCCAGGTTGCGTGAGCCGTCCGGTGCGTTCTGCGTGAAGTTGTCGATCGCGTTGCCGAACGGGAGGAAGCTGATGCTGCGCGCCGTCGTGTTGTCGATTCCGACGATCACGTCGAACAGCAGGTCGGCGAACGGCGTGTAGTGAGTGCTCACCGCGGCGTTGAAGTGCGTCTCGTCCTGGTAGATGGACGACTGGAGCGCCTCGGCGACCGTGGCGAACGCCGTGTTACCGAACGCGTTCCCGCTCCCCGTGCAGCGTCCCGGGCTGGCGATGTTGTCGAGCGAGTGCTTCAGGCCGGTGTCGTCCAGGCAGTAGGCACGCTCGGGCTTCGCGTAGAGGGCGAGCGCGTTGGGCGAGTAGATGTTGTTGTTGCCGGAGATCCCCTCGATGTGCGAATCCGAGTAGAGCGTGCGCACGCCGAACCGGAGGTTGTCGCGCGGGAACAGGTCGAGGTTGAGCGTGCCCTGGATCTTGCGGTCCTGGTCCTTGGTGTTGCCGTTGAACGGGCGCGACGTGAAGGGCCCGTCCTCGAAGGCGTAACGGCCCGACGTGTAGTAGGTGATCTTGTCGGCGCCGCCGCTCAGCGCCGCGCTGGCGACGTTGCCGAAGCCCGTCCCGAACAGCTCGGAGAGGAACGGCTGCTGGAAGGGGACGTAGGGCGTGATGGTCGTGCCGAAGAACGCGCTCAGTGAATCCGCCTGCGCCTGCGCGGCGGCCGGCGTGCAGTTCGTGAGCTTGTTGCCGAGCAGGTGACACCCCGCATAGCCCGCGTTCGGCTGCAGGCGATTCGTCGGATACTGCGAGAGGGAGCGCTCGAGGTTCACGGTCCATCGCGGCGCGCCGGCGCTTCCCTTCTTGGTGAAGATCTGGATGACGCCGTTGGATGCCTCGGTGCCGTACAGCGTGGCCGCGGCGGCACCCTTGAGGATCTCGATCCGCTCGATCGATTCGGGATCGATGTCGTTGAGCCGCGATGGTGGGGGCGCGGCCGTTCCACCGAAGCCGCCACCGTTGTCGGCCCGAACGCCATCGATGTAGATGATGGGGTTGGTCGACTGCGAGAGCGAGGCGCTGCCGCGAATGCGGATGCGCGCGCCCTGGCCGGTGACACCACCCGTGGGCAGCACGCTCACGCCCGGCACTCGGCCCTGCAGCACCTCGTCCGCCTTGACGACGGGCGCGGTCTTGAGCTCGTCCATGTTGATCTTCGCCACCGTGTTGCCGAGCTTCTTCTCTTCGGTGGCGCCCCCCGTGCCGGTGACGACCACGTCACTCAGCGTGACCGCCGACTGGGAGACCGAGAAATCGACGCGCACCGTCTGGCCTGCGATGACGGTGACGCGCTTGGTGACCGGCGCGTAGCCGATCAGCCGTGCGGTGAGCGAGACCGGCCCGGCGGACACCGCGCCGATCCGATACTCGCCGCGGGCGCCGGTCTGCGCGCCCAACCGTGTCCCCGTGACGACGACCTGCACGTTCGGCAGTTGTCGGCCGCTGCCCGCGTCGACCACCGTACCCTCGATGCTTCCGGTGGCACTCTGCGCGGTGAGGTGGGCGGGGAGGGCGAGGAGGACCGCAACGCTTCCAGCAGTGAGCGCGATCAGGCGCCGGCCATGGGGCAGGAAAGCCAGTAGCGGCATGCGACTCCAACTGATAGAGGGTGGATACAGGGAGCGCGACGGAGCCGACAGTACGGCGCAACGGTCGAGGTGTCAAGAACCGTATACTGTATACTCGCGACGATCTGCCACTCGCGTGCAGTGCCCACCCTCGCCTCCACCATCGATTCGAATGACCTCCGCCTCGACCTCCGCAGCACCGCCGTGCCGACGCCGCGTCCTGTCAGGCGCACGCCCCGTCCTCCTTGCCGCCATGACATGCCTGGCGCTCCCGATCATGGCAGCGGCCCAGGGATCGGGACGACGTGGCGCGCCGGCTGGTGATCGCGATACCAGCACCCGCGCGAACCGCGCCGTCGCCGGCGACTCCACCGGACGACGCGACTCCACTGGACGACGCGACTCGCTGCCGACCGTTCCCGAGAAACCGCCGGTGGTGACTCATCACCGGATGACGGTGAACGGGGAGTTGATCCGCTACACGGCCACCACTGGCCAGATGCCGATTCGCAACGAGCGAACGGGGGTCACCGAAGGACACGTCTTCTACGTCTACTACAGCCGGGACGGGGCCAACGCGGCCACGCGGCCACTCACCTTCGTCTTCAATGGCGGCCCGGGCTCGTCGACGGTGTGGCTGCACATGGGCGCATACGGCCCGAAGCGCGTGCACCTCAATCCGGATGGCACCAACCCGCCACCGCCCTACACCTACGAGGACAACCCGTACACGCTGCTCAACCAGACGGACCTCGTCTTCCTCGACCCGGTTGGAACGGGATTCAGCCGCGCGACGCGTCCCGAGTTCGGTCAGCTATTCTGGGGGCTCGACCAGGACGTGCAGGCGGTCGGTGAGTTCATCCGCCTCTTCCTCGTGAGGAACGAGCGGTGGGCTTCACCGAAGTTCCTGTCCGGCGAGAGCTACGGCACCACGCGCGCCGCGCACCTCTCGGGCTGGCTCGCCGACCACGGCATCGCACTCAACGGCGTGGCGCTGCTCTCCACCGTGCTCAATTTCCAGGCGTCGCGCCAGGCGCACGGCAACGACCTGGCCTGGCTGGGATATTTCCCGACGTATGTCGCCACGGCGTGGTACCACCGGAAGCTTCCCGCCGACCTCCAGGCGCAACCGCTGGAGGAAGTGCTGCGCCAGGCGGAACGATGGACCGATAGCGACTACCTGCGCGCGCTGCACGAAGGCGCACGCCTGCCGGACGCGGAGCGGCAGAAGGTCGCCGCACAGATGGCGCGGTTCAGCGGCCTCTCGCAAGGCTTCGTGGAGGACAACGACCTGCGCGTCACGCTGCCGCGATTCGACCACGAGCTGCTCCGCGACCGCCGGCTCGTCGTGGGACGACTCGACGGCCGCTTCACCGCATTCTCCGAGGATCCCGGCGCCGAGCGTGGCGCATTCGACCCGAGCGACGCCTCGATCCGCAATTCGTTCACGCCGGTGCTCAACGACTACGTCCGCCAGGAGCTCGGCTACCAGAGCGACGACATCTACTACATCCTCGGCGGCGGCATCGGCCCGTGGCAGTATCCCAACACGCAGAGCTATCCCGACGTCACCCCGAGCCTGGAGCGCGCGTTCGCCCGCAACCCGGACATGCGGCTGTTCGTGGCGATGGGCTACTACGACGCGGCGACCCCGTACTGGGCGGTGCAGTACACCCTCGATCACCTGAACATCGCCCCCGCGATGCGGCAGCACATCACCACCGATCACTTCACCGCCGGCCACATGATGTACATCGACGAGCCATCGATGAAGAAGCTGCGCGCCGACCTGACTCGCTTCTTCACCGATGCGCTGCCGCCCGCGGCGACCTCGGACAACGCACTCCGAGGTCGCCAGCCCGCTCAGTGAATCCCCGCCTCGGCGCTCGGCGCGGTGTACGTCCACTGCTGCACCGGCAGCTTCCGCTGCCGCGGGTACACCTCGTCGAGCGTATTGGCGTCATACAGCCGGCCGTTCACCATCACCATCGCCACTGAGTTGCTGTTGCGGATGTTCGCCAGCGGATCGCGATCGAGCACGATCAGGTCCGCCAGCTTGCCCGGCTCCAGCGACCCGATGTCCTGCGCCAGCCCGATCGCCTCCGCACCGACGATCGTCGCCGAGCGCAGGACATCGTGCGTGGAGAGGCCGCCACTCTGCAACAGCCAGAGCTCCCAGTGCATGCCGAGTCCCTGGAGCTGACCGTGGCTGCCGACGCCGATCCGGCCGCCGGCGGCCACCGTCTTCGCGATGTCCTGCGCGTGCTGCCACATCGCGTACTCCTCCTTCACCGCGAAGCCCGCCGGTCCGGGCGCGTTCCCCTGCCCGCGACGACGAACCTTGCTGTCGAAGTCCACCGGGTGCGTGAAGTGCCGGAGCTTCGCGTCGCCGAGTAGATCCTCGGTCTGGTAGAACCACCCCTCGCCGAACGGACCGCCGTACTCCACGATCAGCGTCGGCGTGTTGGTGAGACCGGTCCCCTTGTACCACTCGAAGATGTCGTCGTACTTCGGCGTGATCGGCAGCGTGTGCTCCACGCCGGGATAGCCGTCGATGCCGTGCGTGAGGTCGAGCTTCTGGTCCAGGCCGCCCTCGGTGGTGGGCATGATGCCCTGCTCGCGCGCGGCCATGATGATCCACTCGCGCTGCTGCCGGTTGCCGCTCATGTACATCTTGAGCGTCTTGGTGTCGTAGTACTTCGCGTAGCGCGCCAGCACGCGCCGCGCCTGGTCGAGGTCCTTGATGTCCTCGTCGGCGAAGATGCCGGGCCCGGTGGTGTAGACGCGCGGACCGATCATGTCGCCCATGGCGACGCGGTCGCCGTAGGTCATGAAGTCGGTGGTGCTCGTCTGCGGGTCGCGCGTCGTCGTGGTGCCGTACGCCAGCGTGGCGAGGTACTGCCAGGTCTGGGTGTTGTGCACCTGCGGCGTGAGCCACTGGGGGTGGTAGTGGATGTCCACCATGCCTGGCATGATCACCTTGCCGTGCACGTCGATCACCTTCGCGGCCGTTGGGATCACTACAGATCCCGAGGGGCCGATCGCGACGATCCGATTGTCGCGCACCACGATGTCGGCGTTGTCGATGATCTCGTAGCCCTTCATCGTGATCGTCTTCGCGCCGCGGAAGGCGACGGTGCCGTGCGGCGTGTCGCGCGTGGCGGCGACGGCGATGCGCGTCTCCACCGGCTTGTAGCCCGGCTTGTCCTTCTTCGTCGTGTCGAGCTTCGCCAGCGAGTCGGCGCGCGCCATGCTGTCCTTCTTCGCCGGGTCGGCGCGCAGCGCGGTCTTCAGCTTCTCCAGCGCCTTGAGCGAGTCGCTCACCACCTTCGCGTCGTCGAGGTCGTACGTCCACAGCGCGTTGCCGAGTGCCCAGCGCACCTTGCGGCCGTCGGCGCTCCAGGTGGGGAACTCGCCTCCGATCTCGTTCAGCTTCTGCACCGGCACCGGTGCCGCTTCGGGGTTGGCGACCGAGACGGTGGGCGCGACGGCACCGGCCTGCGGGATGGTGATGGTGTAGAGGTCCATCCCCACCATCGCCAGCGCGCGATCGCCCTTCGGCGCCATGATGACG
>DASTGQ010000312.1:0-2105 GCA_035718985.1 Gemmatimonadaceae bacterium | reverse complement strand
GCGCCCGATCGAGCAGGACGTCGCCGAGGTCAAGCGGATGTTCGTGGACGAAGCGTGGCGCGGTCGTGGCGTTGGCCGCGCGCTCATGCAGGCGGTGATCGCCGGCGCGCGCGAGCGTGGCTACGCGATGCTCAAGCTCGGCACGCTGGGCGACATGATCGCCGCGCAGGGGCTGTACGAATCGCTCGGCTTCCGGCCGATCGAGCGGTATCGGCCGGACGAGCTGGTGGATACGCTGTTCTACGAGCTGCCACTCGGAGCGGGCGCGTAGGGCACCCGCTCGCCGACCGATCGGAAACGATCGGCCGGCCGCGAGTCACTCTCCGTTCTCGTCGTTCGCCATGTCGGCGTCGGAGACATCCGGGTCTTCGATGCTTTCCGGCCCGGGATCCGTGAGGCGCAGGTCACGCGTCTGCTCGCGCTCGGTGGCTCCGTACGTGTCGTTGGCGAAGTCACGACGACCGAGGTTCTCGCTGCGCGGCTCGCGCGAAGCGTCTTCGGTGCGATTGGTCCGGTCGTTGGCCATGAGTGCTCCGGTTGAAGGTCAGGCTTGGGGGGCAATGAGCGTACCGGAGTAGCTGCAACGGCGAGTACCTCGTACCACGTACTTCGTACGTAGACCGACATCCAGCCTCCAGCAATGCGGGGCCGTTGAGAACGGTGCGCCGCCGAGGGGCGTCGGCGCATTCGTGGGCCCCGAATGCGGGTCCGAGTACCTCGTACGTAGTACGCAGTACTCGGAGTTGCAGTGCCCCAGGAACCCCTCCCCCCGCGCCGTGATTACTCCATCATGACTGTCACGATGCGCGACCGCTACCTGGGCGCGCCCGAGTTTGGCGAGATGCTCGCCTCCGCGACGAAGAACGCCGACCTGTGGGCCGCGGTGTGGCGCCGCACCGCCATACCGGATGAGTTCGTCCAGCGGGTCGCGGCGCTCGGCGGCGCGTGGCACCTGCTCGTGCTCAGCGAGGACTGGTGTGGCGACGCGGTGAACACGGTGCCGGTGGTGGCGCGTCTTGCCGAGCTGGCGCCCAACACCGACCTCCGCGTGCTAGCGCGCGACGAGAACCTCGACCTCATGGACGCGCATCTCACGGGCACGTCGCGCTCGATCCCCGTCGTCATCGTGCTGGACGAGGAGTTCAACGAGCGCGGCTGGTGGGGCCCGCGTCCGGCGGCGCTGCAGCAGTGGGTGCTCGGCCCAGGCCAGGCGCTGGAGAAGGACGTGCGCTACCGCGAGATCCGCAGCTGGTACGCGCGGGACAAGGGCGTGACGACGCTGGGGGAAGTCGTGGGGCTGATGGAGAGCGGTAGGTGAGTAGGTGAGTAGGTGAGTAGGTGGGTAGGTGGGTAGGTGGGTAGGTGGGTAGGTGGGTAGGTGAGGACGGATAAGGATGAGGGGTGAGTCGGCTCTGCCGACTCACCCCTTTCCGATTTCCACCCACATTCTCACCTACCCACCTACTCACCTACCATCCAGCGCTGCCACCGTCGCCGCTCTCGCCTCGCCTGGCGTCTCGATCACGAACACCACACGCCGGTTGAGCTCTGCGCCCGGCATGTCGCGCGAGGCGGTGTTGACGAGGCGCGTCTTGCCGTAGCCGACCGTGCTGACGAGCGCCGGGTCGAGCCCCTTGCTGGTGATGTAGGAGCGCACCGCGTCGGCGCGACGCTGGGACAGCGCAAGGTTGTACTGCGCCGTGCCGGCCGGATCCGCGAAGCCTTCCACCGTCACCTTCGCGCCAGGATAGTACTTCGTCGCGACGCTGGTGAACCGGTCGAGCGCCGCCTGATCTGCCGCGCGGACGCTGGCGTCGTCGTAGGCGAAGTGCACAGGCATCGCGAAGCGCAGCCCTTCCGACACTTCGGCGATCTTGGCGCCGAACTCGGTACGCAGGCCGTTGAGGTCCGCGCGAAGGGCGGTGACTTCGGTGCGCAGCGACGCGATGTCGTACCGTTGCGCGCTATCCGCGGACACGCGCGCGTTTCGTTCTTCCTCGAGACCGCGACGGAGCGCGCCGCGCGTGGCGCATGCGCTCAGCGTCAACATTCCCACCGTGCATACGGTGATCGTTCTGATGGACAGCGACATCTCTCGTCTCCCG
>DASTGQ010000311.1:0-3347 GCA_035718985.1 Gemmatimonadaceae bacterium | reverse complement strand
GCGGAAGCCGGTGATGTCGGCCGCCTGGCTCACCGGATAGCAGAGGAAGCCGGCGGGGATGTCACGGGCGAAGCCGCGCAGCTCGATCTCCGCCTTCACGGTGGGATTCCGCTCCAGCCTCGCCACCGTCACGAGGTTGAGGTACAGCACGGTCAGCTCGGCGAGTGCGGGAAGGCGCGACTGCACGGCGATGGTGGTGAGCGCCGGATCGATGCCCGCCGCGAGGTAGTCGAGCGCGACCTCCTCCACATGCGCCGCCACATGGGCCGCGCCTCGCTCCGTCCCGTCCTCGGCCCGGCTCCCGGCGTCGGTGAGCGCCTGCAGGTCGGCGATGAGCAGCGTCTGTGTGCACCGCCCCTGGAGCGACACGCGCGTGGCGAGCGAGCCGGCGTAATGGCCGAGGTGCAACACGCCTGTTGGGCGGTCGCCGGTGAGGACGACGTCGTCGGGGCGCGGCGCGTGGCCGGCAGGTGCGGGCGATGCTGGCGCCGGCTCAGCGGCTGCGGCAGGTGAATGCATGATCGAATCCTCACGAAGGGTGAGGGGCCGGCGCGATACCGGGCGAGCCGCCGCGCCGCGCGAGGCGGCGGAAACACGACGGGGTCGCTCGATATCGAGCGACCCCGGAGTTCAGCGCGGGCGGATGGCGTGCGCTAGCGGGCCGCTCGGAAGGAGGGCCGCCACCAGGGCGTACGGGAAAGCGCGCGCGAGTGCAGCATGAACACAAGATAACGCTTCAGCGAGGCGAACGATACCCAGCCCGGCGGTGCCGACGGACGCGTCATCCTCGGCGTCCTGCTGGAGATGATCGTCGCGCTCGCCGGCATCGCCAGCCTGGTGTCCATCGTCGCGCTGCGGCGGGCTGGCGCGCGAGGCGCCGCGCTCGTTGCGGCGCGAGGACTCGCCGCGCAGTATCAATGGACCTTCTTCTTCGCCCAGAGCTTCTTCCCGGCGGTGAACAGCGTGCTGCTCGGCCTCGTCGGCGCCGTGAGACCCGTCGCCGCGCTCGCCGCGCTGCCGATCCCCGTCTGGAAGTTTTCTCTGAGCGTCCATCTCACCCTGCGGGGATTCCGCCACGTCGAGGGATTATGATGCTGGAATCCGCAAAGCTGGTGGCTTTTGCCGGCATCACGGACTCGGCACGCGCGGCGCGCTTCTACCGTGACACACTCGGCCTCGCGATCCGCTCGGAGGATGACTTCGCGCTCGTGCTCGACGCGAATGGAGTGGAGCTGCGCCTGCAGAAGGTGCCCGCTTTGACGCCGTCGGGCATCACCGCGCTCGGCTGGCAGGTGCGCGACCTGGACGCGGTGCTGGACGCGCTCACGTCACGAGGCGTGGCTACGGAGCGCTACCCCTGGCTGACGCAGGATGCGCGCGGAGCGTGGCAGTCGCCCGCGGGCGCGCGCGTGGCGTGGTTCAAGGATCCCGACGGCAACCTGCTCTCTGTTGCGCAGTACCCCGGAAGCTGACCGATCGCGAGCGCACGTGCGGCGACTGGACTCATCACGGAGGCAGGGATGAACGCGAGATCGACCGGGCTGGGCATGCGTCCATCGGCACTCGGACTTCCCGCGCCCTGTCCCACCTTCTTGCTCCTCGCGGCGCTCGCCATGCCGAGCGCCATCGCGGCCCAAGCACCTGTGTCGCGCGTGTCGCCGTGCTCCTACCGTGCATGCGGTCTCTCGATCTCGCCACGCTGGAACGGCCTCGCCGTCGTACGCGGCGCCGCCGGCACGCCGGCGGCGACCCTGAGCTTCTTCTGGCCACGCGACGTGTCGGCGGCCCTGCGTGGAGATTCCATCGACGCACTCGGCGTCGATTCGGCGGTGATGCAGGCGCACCGCGCGTTGGGGCTGCGACGGGTCGGTGCCGCGCTGACCGATGCGGGTGCGGTGCTCGGCGCCGTGGCGCTCGTCCGCGCGCTGAGCGCCGGTCGGCTCAGGCGGAGCGAGGGAGTGATCGCCGCTGCGGGCGCCGCTTCGCTCGGCGTGAGCATTCCCTTCCAGTTCGCGGCCGATGGCGCACTGAGTCGCGCCGTCTGGTGGCATAACCTCCGGTATTCGCAGCGTTGACTGCGAAACGCACGTGAGACGCGAGACGTGAGAAGTGAGACGTTACCGCGAATGCCGTCACCCTTCACGTTTCACGCTTCATGCGCGCGGAGCGTGCCCCGCGGGGTGATGCCCGATGTAGTGACCGTACGTCGTATGCACGCGGGACCAGCTCCACCGGCCCGCGAGGTACGAGATGATCGCTGCATCCACCAGCACGGCCACGACGACGAAGACGATCGGAACGAGCACCCCTGCCATCATGAAGACCCCGAGTACCGCAAGGACTCTCATACTGCCCCCCTGCCATGAGACACCTGCCATCGGCAAGGATGCAGCAGAACAATGGTAGAGTCTGTCCGGGTACGCCTGACGACGCGGGGGACGGGGGGTTCAGGCAAGGGCGAGTATTTCGTACTGAGTACTTCGTACTGAGACCTGCATGCAACCCCCCATAAGGCGCGGCCGCACTCCGCGGGGAATGTCGTTCAGGCCCCGCCTTCATGGGCTCCGCCTTCAGGTCCCGGTACTCCGTACCGGGTACGAAGTACTCGCCGTTGCAGTCGCCCCACCCCCCTCGCAGCCGCTCTCCGCGATCTGGTAATCGCATGCGCAGCTCCCCTCCGCGCACCCCATCACCCCCCGTCCAGCGCGCACGCACCGCCAGCACGGCGTGAGTGGCTCGCTCGTCTCCTGAATGCCGAGCACGCGCGACACCGCGGCACCGCCGCCCGGCACGAGTGCACGCGTCGCGGCGCGGCCCTTCGGATCGAACGACACTTCCGCGCTCGTCACGAACCCTGCCCTGGCGATGCCCGCGCCCGACGCGTGATTCTCCGGCGCATAGCCGATCCAGAAGCGTGTCGCCTCCGCACTCTCCGCACGCACGATCGCCTGGAGCAGCCGCGGATAGATGCCGCGCCCGCGGTGCGACGGGAGCGTCACGAAGTTCCAGAGGTAGCGCTCGCCGCGCGGGATGTCGAAGTGGGCGCCGATCTCGCCGATGCTGGCGATGCGCGTCGCCACCCACCCCCACGCGGCGGGAACCTCGTTCCACCACGCCACATACGCGCGGTGTCCCTCGTCGAAGCGGTGCTGCATCTCCTCACGCGTACGACCCTGCAGCGACGCCATGAAGTCGGCGTCCCAGGCCTGGTGCACTTCCATCGAGGGCAGCGGTGGGAGCTCCGGCAGTGGGTCGCGTCGGCTGCGAGTGGCAAATGGCATGGCGTGTCTCCTGGAGGAAGGTCAGCGGGGCGCGATGACGGGACTATCCAGCGTGCGGAGGAAGGC
>DASTGQ010000310.1:0-2839 GCA_035718985.1 Gemmatimonadaceae bacterium | reverse complement strand
GCCGCGTTCCGTGAGGCGTTGCGACGTTGTGCCGACCTCCCCGATCGCCTGCTCGCGATTGGCGGGATCGGTTCGGCCCTGCTGCATACGGACCTGGTGAGGCGCGCGTTCTCCGTACGGGAGCGATTGCAGCGATTGCGAAGAAGCTAGTTCGCCCGGGTAGCGTGCCGTCGCATTCGACGCCTGGCGACCCGTTCGTACACCGCTTCCGCCTGACGCGTGGTGACCTCGACGCGATTGTTCCGCATCACCTGGTCCTGCCCGGCAGCGATCACCCGTTCACGGAGTGCCGAGTCGGAGATGAGCTCCGCGATCGCGGAGGACATGCCCTCCGGTGAACATGGCGGGACGAGCAGCCCCGTCTCTCGGTCGCGCACCAGCTCCATCATGCCGCCCACGGCGGTCACCACCACCGGCGTGCCGGCAAGCATTGCCTGTACCGCGGACATCGCGTAGCCCTCGGCGGCTCGCGACGGCAGCGCGAGGACGTCGAAGAGCTTGTAGTAGAGCGCTTCGTCCGATTGGAAGCCGGCGAAGGAGACGAAGCGCCATCCGTTGCGCTCGACGAGCGCGTGAAGCGCTCCCTCCACGTCGTTGGCCTGCCCTCGACCCGTTCCCACGACGAGCAGCTTGACGCGAGGGTCGCTGGCGTGAAGCGCGGCGACGGCATGCACGAGATCTTCGGCGCCCTTCTCGGCAACGAGGCGTCCCATGAAGCCGATTACCACGTCCGTATCGCTGTACCCCCAGCGCGCCCGCTCGCGACTGACGGCTTCCGGGTCCAGCGACTCGAGTGCGTGATGCAGCCGGCTGCCGACCGGTATGACGTGGAAGCGCGCATCGCGCTGGCCGCCGTAGAATGTCCGGATCGCGTCGGAGACGCAGATGATCGCCGCCGCGAACCTCGACGCCACCCGGAAGATCACGCGATTGAACTGGAAGTCGTGCACCCACCATACGAGGGGAACGCCACTACCAGCCAGCGCGAGGGCAGCGATGTACGCGGTGCGCGAGGTGCTGGCAACGACGACGTCGGCGTCGAGCCGCGCGACGAGCGCGCGCAGGAGGCGAGCCGACCGAAACAGCCGAAGCGGCACGCCTGGGCTCGGCGTCCGGAGACGCGGCAGGGAGGCCACGTGCACCTCCGCGCCGGAAGCGCGATACAGGCGCTGCAGCTCGTCCGCATTCGAGGCGCAGAGCACCATCGGGTGAAAACGTGCCCGATCGAGCGTTCGCAGATGCTCGACGAGCGTGAGCTGCGCGCCGCCGACAATTGGCGAGTGATCGACGAACAGGACGCGAACGGGCCCGTGCGTCACGCGCGTGTCGTCGCGGCGCGGGACATGGCTGGTGCCGACGCGAGCGCACGGGAGAGGCCGTCCGCCGTGATCCGCGCCGTGCACGCCCAGTCGAACTGGCGAGCCCACGCCCGCCGACGTTCGACGACCTCCGCGCGGTCGAGGGGCCGATTGGCCAGGCGGAGCAATGCTGCGGAAATGCTTTCCGTGTCGAGCGGGTCGAAGTACTCGGCCACCGGACCGCACACCTCTGGCAGGGATGCGACATTCGACACGCCCACGGCACGTCCGCAGGCGAGCGCCTCGAGCGGAGGAAGGCCGAACCCCTCCGCAAGCGACGGGAGGTCGAGGGCATCGCACCGGCGCACGAGCTGGACGAGCTGGTCAGGCGACACGTAGCCGGTGACCGTCACGCGATCGGTCGCGGCCGCCGAGGACGAAACCGAGCTGTCGACTGTCCTCATGCCTTCGGTACGGCCAGCGATCACGAGGCGATGAGGGACCGAGCCCGCGATCTCACTGAATGCCGTGATGAGGCGCGAAAGGTTCTTGTGCGGCTTCACGTTGCCGACGTAGAGGAAATAGGGCTCGGCAGCCGGAAGTTGATCGTTCGGATCGGTCCAGGGCGAGGACACGCCAAGCAGGCACACGACGAGCTGGCGCGGTACGCCGACGCGGGCGGTGAAGTCCTGTGCGGTATGAGTCGAATCGCAGAATACCACCGATGCCCGTCGCTGCACGCGCTTGAACATGCGCCGAGCGTAGGCACGCTTGGCGAGGGAGCGCTCCACCGTCAGGTGATTGAGGTCATGCACCGTGACGGCGAGGGGGCAGCGAAGGGCGAGCGGGACGTTGTAGTGCGGCGCCCAGAACAGGCTGGCATCCCGGGGGATCACGTTCCGGAAGGCGAGCTGCTCACGGATCGAGTAGATGGGCGCGTCGAACGCCGCGTGTCTCACGCGGGCCGACTGGCCGACCACGGAGGGCAGGACGTCGAGATCCCCAAGCAGCGTGAAGCGTACACCGGGGAGTGCGTCGACGACGCGCGGCACCAGCTCCTGGATGTAGGTGCCGATACCGCTGCTGCCGGCCATCCGGGCGTCCACGGTGATGTGCTGCCCACTTTCGTTCGCAGGCACGATGCTACGTCGATAGCGGGTAGGTCACCAGGCGCATCGGCGCCGCACCCTGCGGCCGCGGCGCCCGGTTCGCACTCATGGCGAAGGTCATTCCCCAGAAGAGCCAGAGCAGCTCCATGGAAAATGGCGTGAGGAGCGTGTTGACCCACAATCCGATCGCCGGGGCGGCGATCGTGGCGGCGGCGATGCCCACGGCGAGTCCGCGCTCGTCCGCCGTGGCCGTTGCATCGCGCCACACTCGTCGACATCGACGGACGACGATGGCGAGCATCGCGACGTAGCACGCCACGCCGACGAGTCCCGTCATCGCCGCGATGAACAGGAAGCCCCCATCCGCGGAGAAAGTGGCCGCACCGGCAAGCTTGCCGCCGTAGTGCTCGGCCACGTAGCCGTACGTGTTGA
>DASTGQ010000309.1:0-5676 GCA_035718985.1 Gemmatimonadaceae bacterium | reverse complement strand
GGGCTCGAAGACGCGCCGTGCCCTGAGGGGGCCGCCTTCGAGCACAGTTGCGCTGATGAGCCGCGGGGCGTCGTTACCCTGGCCAGCGATCTCGAGCGTGCTTTCGCCCATCGCCGCCGGCCGCGCCTCGGGCAGCAGGGTGACCAGCTCGTGCTGGACCGCGTGGACGTTCAATGCAGGGCTGCCCAACCGACTCGTATGCACCATACTCCTCGCCGTCCTCGTGCTGTCCAGCCCGACTCTCGAGGCGCGTCGCGCCGCGCCCCGGCGGGGCTACGGGCGATCTTCGGGGCGATGGCCGTCGCGACCATCCTAACCGCCGCGGTTGGCTGTGACAAGCGTGCGCACGGCGAGGCAGCGGATGCAGTCGTGCAGCAGCAGACGAGCCTGGCCGGCAAGCCCACCGTGCTCTTCCAGCTGTTCGGCGACCCATCGGATCCGCGCCTGATCCCCGTGGCCATCATGGGTCATGGCCGCCTGTCGTCGATCACTCTCAATCCCGAGGGCTGGCACAACTTCGACCGCCTCTACTTCAAGCCCGGGAGTCGGGTCACCATCTACCACGATGGCGCTCCGCTCACGGTGGCCGTGGTGCAGCGCGGGATGTGGACGGGCGGTGTTCCGCTCTACCGCCTGCCTCGCTGTCGAGCGCCGATGCCGATGGCCGCGGCGAAGCTGGACTCCGTGCCGCCTGACATGACGTCACTCGACCTCATCGGCACCAGCGATCCGCTCCCCCTGACCCCCCGTGGCAGGGTCACGCCGGCCGATCAGGACAGCGCGCACGCGATGGCGGACCGCGTGGCGCAACGCGCTCGCCTCACGCCGGCCATGCGCGCCGAGATGGACCTGAGCACCCTCGCCTTCCATACCGGGGCCTCCAGCCTTCCGACGCTGCTGACGAGCTTCATGGAAAAGCCGACGTCGTTCGGCCTGCGTCCGCGTCAGGCGTTCGCGCTCTCCGACTCCATGGCTACCGGCTATGGCATCACGTTCTTTCATGCGCCGACGGATTCCACGCCGGAGTTCCGCCGCTTCGTCGACCATGTGGATCTCACGGACGACGGCGTGGACGAGGTCGTGCTCGAGGGCTGGAAATCCGGATCGGACAGCTATCCGATCGTACTCAAGTTCGTGAGGGGGAGCTGGCACGAGCTGGCGCGCGGCGCCAGCAGCTGGTGCGGCGACGCGCATCGCTGATCGCGCTCACTCCACCCCGATGTCCCACGCCTGCTGCAGGTCCTTGCGCGAGTAGGCGCGGAAGGCCGTGAGCGTCTGGGTGCGTTGGAGCCCCGGCACCCTGGGGAACGCCTCCGTCACCACGCGCGCGATCTGGTCGTACTCCGGCACGCGGACGATGGCGACGAGGTCCCAGTCGCCGCTCACCGAGTAGACCTCGGTGACCCCCTCGATCTCGGCGAGATACTGCGCGGTGGCGGGAACGGTCGAGGGTTCGGCGCGGATGAGGACGATGGTGGTGATCACGGCGTGAGGGGAAAGGGAGGCACGTTCAGGAACCACAGACCAGCCAGGCAGCCTTCCCGGTCCAGGTCCAGCAGCAAGTCGCTTCCGACGCGAACCGAGCGGACATGACGGCGCTCACCGATCCGGAAGTGCACCAGCTGTTCGGCATCATCCGCCTCGGCGCGGACCGGTGCTTCGATCTCAACGGTAGCAGCCCCCTGCGATGCGCGCATCGGCACCACGACCGCTGCGCTCTGGGCGTCGCACGGCGGCGCGAGGGTGGGATTCCGGTGGACGTCGGGCCAGAGCGCGACTTCCACCCCCACGAGGTGACCTCCGCGGAGCTCGAGAACGAGCCAGGTGCCGTCGCTGCCTTCGATCTCCACGGCACCCGAGGGCGCGGGCTCGCGGGAGGGCGACGAGAGCGTGGCCGTGAAGATGTCCGTGTCCCGATCCCACTGATAGTGCACGGCGGGTGGCGTCCCGGAGATGGGCTGGAGCTCGACGGCGATGGTCATGCGCGAAGTCCTCGGCCACGGTGGGCGGCTGGGTCGGACGACGGAAGATACGCCCATCCCGGCGGAGCGCACGGCCCTTCCAACGCGGGATGGGCGGAAAGATCGCCACCCGCTAGCTTCCGTCTACGTTGACAACCTGCCGGCGCGCAATGGCGTGCCCTGACCGGAAGGGAGAGTTCCGTGGAGAGTGAAGCAAGGGAGCCGTCGGGCGTAAGCCGCGGCCAGAACGCCGTGCACGTGATGCCGTGGGACTGGTCGGCGGCCGAGCCCGTGCTCACTACGCTGCTGGAGCGCGTGGACAGCGCGCGCGCCGAGCCGCAGCTGCTCATCGTGACGCCTGACGCGGAGAACGCCGCTCGCGCCGCTGCGGCGGTGGTTCGGCTGGCCGGCAATCGGGACGTGCGCGTCGTGGCCGCGACAGCGAGCCCACGCGCGGGCCGACTGCTGCGGCAGTTCCCGGCGCAGGTGATCACCGGCGCCCCTGCCGAGCTCGTGTCGCTGCTCCAGGGCTCCGCGCTCAAGCCGGAGAGCGTGCGCGGAGTGGTGTTCGCCTGGCTCGACGGCATCCTCGGCACCCCGGACGCGCAACCGCTGGAGACGCTGCTCGGTGAGCTGCCGAAGGAGGGCGCGCGCGTGGTGCTCGCCACCGAGGTGACGCCCGAGCTGGAGGCGCTGATCGAGCGCTATGCCCGGCGCGCGCGGCGAGTGGAGGAGAGCGCTCCGGCCGCGGACGTACTGCCGCTGGGGGCGGAGTACGTGACCGTCAGCGAGGCGAGCCGCCTCGTAACGCTGCGTCGGTTGCTGGACGCACTGGACCTGCCGCGCGCCGTATTGTATGCGCGAAGCGCCGCCCTGCGGGAGCAGGCGGAAGCGGTGGCTCGCGCGCTCGGCTATCCAGCCGACGCGATTCGCGCGGCGCGCGCCTCGGGTGACGCGCCGATGGACTCCCCTGACCCTCTCGTGCTGGTGGAGCTTCCGGGCTCGCGCGAAGAGCTTCGCCGGCTGGCGGGGGGCACGAGCCGACGCATCTACGCGCTCGCGCTTCCCTCGCAGCTCGGGAGCCTGCGCTCGCTCCTCGGAGGCGGGTCCGTGACTCCCGTCACGCTGCTCGACGCCGCCGAGCGCGCGCGTGGGCGTGATGCGGCGCTCCGTGCCTCGCTGCGCGAGGTGCTTTCTTCCGGCGACGTGCGCCGCGAGGTACTGGCGCTCGAGCCACTGCTCAGCGAGTACGATGCGATCGAGGTGGCGGCAGCCGCGCTGCACCTGCTGGAGCAGCAGCGGCCGGCCCGCCCTGCCGCGAGCACGAGCGCGCAGCCGATGCAGCGCCTCTTCCTGAACCTTGGCGAGAAGGACGGGGTCCGGGCGCAGGAGATCGTGAATGCGGTGACGACCGAGGCCGGCATTCCGGGATCGCAGGTGGGGAAGGTGGAGGTGCGCGACACCCATTCCCTGGTGGAGGTGGCGGCGTCCGTGGCGGCCCTCGTCGCCGACAAGCTGACGGGCAGCCAGGTGCGCGGCCGTCGCGTGCAGGCGCGGGTGGACGCTCCACGCGACGTACGCGATGCGCGCGACGGTCGGCCTGTCCGGAGCGGCCCGCCACGCGGCGACCGCGAGCGTGGTGGGCCGCGCGGCGAGCGTCCCGAGCGCAGCGGCGCCCCACGTGGCGACCGGCCTGTGCGCAGCGGCCCGCCGCGCGGGGCTCCGCGCGGTGACCGGCCCGACCGGGGCGCCCGGTCGTTCGACAAACCGCCCCGCAAGTTCGACCGCAGCGGCGCTGCCGGTCGTCCCTCCCGACCCCGTCGCGACGACGCATGATCGGCGACATGTACCCCGCCGGCGCCGGCGGGTGGATCGAGGTGGTGTGCGGCGTGATGTTCAGCGGCAAGAGCGAGGAGCTCATTCGCCGCGTGCGTCGTGCGCTCATCGCCAAGAAGAAGGTCCAGGTGTTCAAGTCGCACCTGGACGAGCGCTACGCGGGCCTCTACCACGTGTCGAGCCACGACGGTCGCACGGTGGAGGCGGTGCCGGTGGACTCGCCGGAGCAGATCGCGCGCGCCCTGCGCGCCGACACGCAGGTGGTGGCGATCGACGAAGCCCAGTTCCTTCCGCCTGGCATCGTGGATCTCGCAACGGCGCTGGCGGCCAGTGGACGGCGCGTCATCCTCGCCGGCACGGACACCGATTTCCGGGGCGAGCCATTCGGCCCCATGCCACAGCTCCTCGCGGTGGCCGAACAGGTGGACAAGCTCCACGCGATCTGCGTGGTGTGTGGCAATCCCGCGAGCCGCAACCAGCGGCTGATCGATGGTCAGCCGGCGCGCTACGATTCGCCCACGATCATGGTTGGCGGCGACGAGAGCTACGAGGCCCGCTGCCGGAGCTGCCATTCCGTGCCGAGGAAGGACGAGGATCAGGTTCGGCTGTTGTAGGGGCGACGGGATTGCTGCAGGGCAAGTGCGAGTGCTGCAGGGCAAGTGCGAGTGCTGCAGGGCAACTGCGAGTACTGCGTACCAGGTACTTCGTACGGAGACCGACATCCACGCCCCAGGAATGCGGGGTCGTTCGGATCTCGAAGGGGGAGAGCGGCGTCGGCGCCTTCCTGGGGACAGTCATCGGGTCTCGGTACGACGTACTCCGTACGAAGTACTCGCTGTTGTCTGTGATTGGCATTTCCCCTACCTTGGCGGGCACCAGAACTCGGGATCCTCACGTGCTCCTCGTCGGACTCACGGGCAACATCGGCAGCGGCAAATCGACCGTGGCGCAGCTCTTCAGTGAGCGCGGCGCCACCATCATCGATGCTGACGTGCTGGCTCGGCGCGCGGTGGAAGTGGGCACGCCCGCGTTCAAGGCGATCGTCGAGCGGTGGGGCACGTCGGTACTCGCCGCGGACGGGGCGATCGACCGGGCGGCGCTGCGTCGGGTGGTCTTCAGCGATTCGCAGCAGCTCGAGCAGCTCAACAAGATCGTGCACCCCGCCGTGGAGCGGATGCGCGTGGCACTCGTGGAACAGGCCCGTCAGCGAGGCGATCGTGTCGTCGTGTGCGACATCCCGCTGCTCTTCGAGAAGAAGATGACCGGCAAGTTCGACCGCATCGTGCTCGTGGATGCGCCGCGGCCGGTGCGCCTGGAGCGATTGGTGCGCGACCGTGGCCTGCGCGAGACGGAGGCGATGGACATGATCGTCGCCCAGATGCCGGCGGAGCTGAAGCGTGCGCGGGCGGACTTCATCATCGACAACGACGACACGCTCGCCGCGCTCGATCGGCAGGTGGCCGACGTGTGGTCCTCACTCCAGCAGGCGGCCGAGTCGGGCGAGGCTGCGACAGTCCACTGAGCTGCGCGCCGCTTGAACTGCCGGTGCGGCGCCGATAGACTGCCCACACCTACACTTTCATCCGCTGGAGCGCACCGTGTCCGAGATCCCGAAGGACCTGCTGTATACGGAGGACCACGAGTACCTCAAGCCGGCCGGAGAGCCGGGTGTCGTCTACATCGGGGTGACCGACTACGCGCAGGGCGAGCTCGGCGACATCGTCTTCGTGGAACTCCCCAAGGTGGGAGCGAAGTTCGGGAGGCACGACGTGTTCGGCACCATCGAGGCGGTGAAGGCCGTGTCCGAGCTCTTCGCGCCCGTGGGAGGCGAAGTACTCGAGGTGAACTCGCGCCTGGACGCAGAGCCGGCGCTCGTGAA
>DASTGQ010000308.1:0-4120 GCA_035718985.1 Gemmatimonadaceae bacterium | reverse complement strand
GTCACGGGGGACGCGTTCCCGAAATACTTCGTGTCGGATCGCGTGCCGCTGTGGGACCCGGCGGCGCGAGGTGCCTGGCGCCTCGAGGTGTCTGGCGCGGTCCGCAAGCCGGCCTTGCTCACGCTCGACGATCTGCTCCGCCTCCCGAGCGTCACCCAGAAGGTCGATCATTTCTGCGTCGAGGGCTGGAACGCGCGGGCTGCCTGGACCGGTGTCCGGGTCAGTACGCTCGCGCAGCTCGTGCAGCCGACGTCCGATGCCGGCTACGTGGACTTTGGGGGGTTCGACAAAGGCTATCACGAGAGCTGGGATCTCGAGAGCGCGATGCATCCCCAGACGCTCGTCGCCTACGGCATGGACGGGCATATGCTTGGACCCGCGCATGGCGCCCCCGCGCGCGTGCACTCGCCGGTGAAGCTCGGCTACAAGAACACCAAGTACCTTACCCGAGTGGTGTTCATGCCACGGCAGAATGGCGGCTACTGGACCGATCGGGGCTACGAATGGTACGGCGGCACCTGACAATTCCTCCAACTGCACCCATCTCGCACAGATGCTCAGCGCGCACGACATAGAGCGGCCGGAGCCGCGCTGGCCCGCCGTGATCGGTGTCCTCGCGGCAGTGGCGCTGCATTTCGCCCTGCCGGCAGACCTGCGCTTCGGGCCACAGGGTATGCTCGCCGCCGTCGTCGTCACCCTCCTCGCCGTCGCCTGGGTGGCGCGACACGCCGGCCTGCACCACGTGAACGCAAAGGCGGGTTATGGCGTGCTCGCCGTGCTGACGGCCGGCCTGCTGTATGGCGTTGCGAGGCTCTTTGCCGGCCTGGTCCAGCACACGATCACCGCGCCCGACCTGTTGCGGGCCGCTTCGGTGCTCTGGGCGACGAACGTGATCGTCTTCGCCACCTGGTACTGGCGGCTGGACGGAGGCGGCCCGAACGTGCGCGAGCAGGGAGAGGCCCACACCCGCGGCGCATTTCTCTTCCCGCAGATGGCCGTCGCGTCGCCTGGCCTCGAGGACGCCACCCTGGCCGAAACCGAGAAGTGGCGCCCCGGCTTCGTGGACTACCTGTTCGTGGCCTTCAACACGAGCACGGCGTTCTCGCCGACCGACGTCCCGGTGCTCTCGCGCTGGGCGAAGCTCACCATGATGGTCCAATCGATCATCAGCGTCACCGCCGTGGTGCTGCTGGTAGGGCGCGCCGTCAACATCCTCTAGCGCGCCGGCGCGTCAATCCTCGGCGCGGCGCGCCGGCGCAGGTGGCACGCGCGAGGCGCGCATGCACCACCGCTCGATCTCGAAATCCGACATCGTCCGCCAGTCGGGGGGATAGGGCGCGAGCCGCCGCTTTTCACCTTCCGCGTTCTCGAAGACGAGCCAGCCGCCCCGCCGCCGGTCGTGCTCCATGAGCCGGGCCAGCGTGCCCGTGAGCTCGGGCGAGGCGATCTCGCGCACCGTCCACTCCACGCCGACGGCGTCCGTGAACGTGCGTGACAGCTGCTTTTGCGGCATGGGCGACTGGATCCGTGTTCGGGCCGCATCGTCGCGACGTACGCGAAGATATGGGAGGGCGGCGCGATCCGCGCCAGCCCGCCGCTCGACCGACTCCCTCTGGCGACCTACTGGTACTGGATGTACAGCGGCCGCGGCCAGAGTCGCAGTACTTCCTGTGGCGTCAGGAGTGGATCGCCCTTCTTGGTATCGTTGTGGAAGAAGAGCTTGAACCCGGTGAACTCCACGGGCTCCGCCTTCACGTAGTCGTGGTACGAATCGAACTTCAGCCACGGCGGACCCCACCCGTCCATGTCCATGACGATCTGCACGTGCGGCGTAAAGCGGATGTCCTTCGCGTTCGTCACCATGCTGCGCGTGAAGCGGTGCACGACGAGGATCTTGGGCGGCAGGTTGCGGGCGCGCACGAGCGAGTCGAGATAGTGTACCGCCCAGTTCACGTCCCGCGCGTCCATCGTGCCGATCTTCGTGCCGGGCACCTTGCCCGACGGCTTCATCGCGAACTCGGGATCGATCGCGAGGTGCACGTCCGGCTGCTCGAGGAACTGTGCGAAGCGCGGGACTTCCGCTTCCACGGTGCTCTGGCCCACCTGCACGTCGATGAAGAACAGGCCGTTCTTCGACTTGGCCCAGGAGTGGACCTCCTTGATCATCGTGTCGCGCATCTGGAGGCGATACAGCCCGTTCTTCCCCGGCGCACCCTGCGCCACCATGACCACGAGGTGCAGTGCCGGCTGTACGGGGTGCGACGGATCCGCCTTGGCCCACCAGCGCACTGCCGTGTCCAGCTTGGCGAGCATGACGTCCTTCGGGTATTCGCCGAGGACGCCCATCTTCTTCTCCAGCGGATTGCCGTAGAAGGCGACGATGCGCTTGTACGGCAGGATGGCACCCGGCAGCGGCTCCGGTATCTTCACCGGCCACCGGGAGTCGAGCGCACTGTCCGGCCTGGTCATGCTCGCCAGCGCTACGCTGTCGCGTCGGTTGCGCTTGGGCAGTTCACCAAAGGTCGGCGGCGCGTCGGCTCGGCTCGCGGGGAGCACCTTCGACAACGGCGGCCGCGGCTCCGGCGCAGGTGCGGCCGCCGTGGTGTCGCGCCCGGCGGCGGACCGGGTTTCCGTTCCAGCACCGCGCGGCTTGGGCGCGTTGTCGGCACAGGCGCTGGCGACGCTCAGCAGGGCAAGAGTGGAGGACAGTACGAGGGCGCGAACGCGCGCCAGCCTGGAAATGATGGGCACAGCGTGGGGGGTGACGGGAAGAGCCCGCGGTACCGGGCTCGGGGATGCTAAGCAGGGCGAGTGCAAGCGCCAAGCCCTCGCTACTTCGTGGCCGCCGTGGCGGCGGCCTGGTCGCTCGACCCGAAGAGTCCGTTGATGAACGGCTTGGCGATGCAATCGTAGAAACTCTTGCCGTTGCAGATGGACGTCGCCTGCTTCTCCACGAAGTTCTTCACCTTGCTCGGGTAGGTGTGGCAGCGCGGCGTGTTCGTCCCCTTGACGCAACCGTTGTAGTGGAGCAGCGCGGTGGCCCAGTTCTCCTCACGGGTACCGCCGCCCTTCGTCCTCGGGTTGAAGTACCGGCTGAGGATGAACACGCCGTATTTCACGTTGGTCGAGTCGCTCGCGAGGTCGGCGCCGAGGGAATCCTTCAGTTCCTTGGTCAGCCACACCTTGGGATACACCTGCATCAGCCCGACGGCGCCGACGTTGGACGTCGCCGCGGAGATGAAGCGCGCATTCTCAGTCAGCATCACCCCGAAGATGATGGCCGGCGAGATGCCACGGACGTACGCTTCGCGCACGGCGTACAGTGCGATGGAATCGGCGCGCGCCGAGTCCACCTGGTTCAGGCGCATGACGTCCTCGTAGAATGCGCGCTTCTGCTGCTGGAATTTCGGGGTCTGCATGAGCTGCGCGATCTGCGACGTGTCGCCGGGCGCGATGGCTGCCGCCACCCCCGGCGCATGCTTGCGCAGCTCTTCTCCCAGAGTGCCACGCGTCGCGTACACGGGGCGCATGCTGCGCACGGTGAAGACGATGATGCCGAGCAGCACGATGATGGCCGCTGCAGTCCGCAGCACGTACTGCAGTGCCGACGTGGATCGGGTGCGTCCACGCCGGTCGCCAGTCCCGCTACGCGTGCGGCGATCGTCATGCGCGCGGCGTTCGCCTGGGAGCTCGCCGGGCTCCGTCACGGTGCTACTTGAAGATCCCGAAGTGGCCGAGGATCAGCCACAGGACGATGAAGATCAGCACCGTGCTGAAGCACCCACCGCCCAGCTTCTTCGCACCATAACCGGCCGCGAGGCCGCGCAGCAGCTTGCTCATCGTCGCTCCGGAGGTTGAGCCCACCCCTCGGAGTGCAGCATCCGTACCGGGGGAAGTGCCCGCTCAGCGCTGAACCGGCGCTGGCTCGTGCCGCGCGGCCGCGGAATCGCGTTCGACGGGTGGCTGCGTCGTGGAATCGGGGTCGGCACTCATCGGCGCTTCAGGCTCCGAACCGGCCGGTGCAACCGGGATGGCCTCCGGCAGGGCCTGCGGAATCACGAAGCGGAGTGGATCCACCTGCTTGCCATGCACGAGCACCTCGTAGTGCAGGTGCGGCCCT
>DASTGQ010000307.1:0-10898 GCA_035718985.1 Gemmatimonadaceae bacterium | reverse complement strand
GCCCGTCGCGAGGCAACTCGCTGATGGCGGCGAAGAAGGGCACGAGGAAGATCGCGCGGCCGCGCGGCAGGGCCGCCCTCGGCCAGCACGCAGCCACCGTGCTGGCGAGGCTGCTGGAGCGCTACCCCGACGCCCACTGCGCGCTCGACTTCCGCAACCCGTACGAGCTGCTCTGCGCCACCATCCTCTCCGCCCAGTGCACCGACAAGCGGGTGAACATGGTCACGCCGTCGCTGTTCGCGCGCTATCCGGATGCCACCACACTCGCCACCGCGAATCCGGACGAGCTGGAGGAGATCATCCGCAGCACCGGCTTCTACCGCAGCAAGGCGAAGAGCCTGATCGGCATGGCCCGGGCGCTGGTCGAGCGCCACGATGGCCAGGTGCCCGATGACATGGACGCGCTCGTCGTGCTGCCGGGCGTCGGTCGGAAGACGGCGAACGTGGTGCTCGGCGACGCATTCAGGAAGAGCGAGGGGATCGTGGTCGACACTCACGTCACGCGACTCGCCAACCGGCTCGGGCTGACGAAGGAAAGCGACGCGGTGAAGATCGAGCAGGCCCTGATGCCGCTCTTTCCACGCGAGCGTTGGACCAAGGTGTCGCACCTGTTGATCGAGCATGGGCGGCAGGTGTGCGACGCGCGGAAGCCACGCTGCGGGGAGTGCATCCTCGCTGACGTCTGCCCCTCCTCGCTCGTCTGAAGGGAGACCCTGCCCCCTCCAGATGACCGATCACATCCAGCGTGCTCCGGCGCGCCTGCTCGTCCTCTCGCTGTTCGCGCTTTCCGCGGCAGCCTGCTCCGGCAACCCCGACCCGTCCATCGTCCCCGACCAGCCGGTGCGCATCGCGTCATCGGAGGCGCCGATACGCCGCGGCGACTGCGCCGAGGCACTGCGGCGCGTTCAGGCGAAGCCGAACGCGTACGTCGACCGGCTCCCCGCGCCGACGCGGCTCGTACCCTCTCCGCTCCCCGTGAAGACGATGCCCGCCGCCGTGCGCACGGCGAAGTACAATGCGGTCAAGATCACCGTCCTCGTGGACACGCTCGGCCACGCCGACATGAAGACGTTCAACGTGGTGACGAGCACGCATCCATGGCTCGCGCAGAGCGTGAGGAGCGCGGTGGCGAAGTGGCGCTTCGTGCCGGCGGAGCTCGCCGGCTGCAAGGTGCCGCGGCAATTCGAGTGGAGCGCGACGTCGGGCCGGAAGGCGTGAGTCACGGCTGAGCCATCACGGGGCCGTCGCCGTAGCCCCTCCGGCGCGGGTGCGAGTATACTTACCGCATCACCTGCTCGGAGACTGCGTTGAAGACGGCCACATTCGAGACCAACCGCGGCACCATCACCGCGGAGCTGTACGACAAGGACGCGCCCAAGACGGTCGAGAACTTCGAGAAGCTCGCCAACTCGGGCTTCTATGACGGCGTGAAGTTCCATCGGGTCATCCCCGACTTCGTCGTCCAGGGCGGCGACCCGCTCTCGCGCGACCTGCCAGAAGGTGATCCGCGCATCGGAACCGGCGGGCCGGGCTGGAAGATCAAGTGCGAGACGGCGGGCAACCCGCGCAAGCACGAGGTCGGTGCGCTGTCCATGGCCCACGCCGGAAAGGACACGGGCGGGAGCCAGTTCTTCATGGTGCTCGACGAGAACAACACGCGACACCTGAACGGCGTGCACACCGTGTTCGGCAAGATCACCGCCGGCCTCGACGTGATGAAGCAGATCAAGAAGAACGACGTCATGACGAAGGTGCGCGTCTCCTGACGCGCACGCTCTCCTTCCCTGATCCCTCCCATGAGCGCACCACATCCCGGTGACAAGTCGGCCGGCTTCACGGGCCTGATCCTCGGCGCCATCGCCATCTTCATCATCCTGTTCGCCATCATTCGGTTGACGAACGCGAAGTACAGCGGCGAGCACGGCGCGGCGCCGGCGGCGGAAGTGACGCACTAGCGGCAGTTACTGCAACGGCGAGTACCTCGTACCCGGTACGCGGTACCAGGACCCGCCGGGAGGCATCTCCAATTCGTGGCGACGCCCTTCCGGAACCAACGACCGTCGTCAACGGCTGTCGTTGGTTCTGGAAGGGCGTCGAATTGCGTTGCTGGAGCTTCCCGCTGCGTCCCGGTACTTCGTACGGAGTACCCAGTACTCGCGGTTGCCGTTACTGGGAGAGCGCGCGCAGGTATCGCTCGGGCCCATTGAGGAACTCCCGCATCAGCACCACGTGCTCGAGTTCCCCATACGGCACCTCCTCGATTGCCCCGCGGTCGAAGCTGTAGATCCGTGCATCGGGATACGCGAGCAGCATCGGCGAGTGGGTGGCGATGATGAACTGGGCCTGCTGCGCCACCATCTCCCGCATCATCACCAGCAGCGCGAGCTGGCTCTGGGGGCTGAGCGGTGCCTCCGGCTCGTCCAGCAGGTAGAGACCTCCGGGCACGAAGCGGGAGCTGAAGAGCCGCAGGAAGCTCTGCCCGTGCGAGTTGGCGTCGAGGTCCGCGCCATACATCTGCTCGAGCTCGGCCAGCGACCGCTTCGCCGGCAGCATCGCGAGCGCCCGGGCATGTGCGGAACGATCGGCATAGGCGACCTCGAGCTCGGCGAGCTGCGCCAGCAGCGCGCTGCGCATCGCGGACATGCGCTTCGCGAAGCCGAAGAAGTCCTCGGCGCGCAGGAAGAATCCGCGGGCCGTGCGGCGCGACCAGACGAGCTTGAGCGCGTAGGCGAGGTAGCGCTGGGCGTCGAGGGACTCGTCCTGCTTCAGGTCCGCGCTCCCCACGGCGGCGAGATGCGCCGCCATCGCGATCGCCTCCAGCAGCGTGGACTTCCCCGAGCCGTTCTCGCCCACGAAGAAGGTGACCGGCGTGTCCACGCGCAGCACGTCGAGCCCGCGAATCGCCGGTACCGAGAAGGGAAACCGGGACTCGTCCTGATTGCCGGCGCGGCGGTGGATCTCGCGAAGGAAGTGGTTGTCGGGGGACACGGCTCAGCAACGACAAGGGCGAGTACTTCGTACCCGGTACTTCGTACCGAGACCGGCGACGCTCCCATAATGTGCCTCTGACGCCGTTCCCCAGCCAACGACGGTCGTCAACGGACGTCGTTGGTTGCGCGAGGCGTTGCCCCGCATTCCTGTGGCATCCCCCTGGTTCGAAGTACTTTTGTACGAGGTACGCAGTCCTCGCCCTTGCCCTTGAGATCCGAATGCTTCCGACCCGATCCGACGCCCTTTCCCTGATGCACGAGTACACCCAGAGCGACTCGCTGCGGAAGCACATGCTCGCCGTGGAAGCGGCGATGCGTGCCTACGCCGGGAGGAACGAGGAGGACGTGGAGCGCTGGGGGCTCGCGGGGCTGATCCACGACTTCGACTATGAGCGCTATCCCAACGACGCGCACTCGCCGACCGAGGAGCACCCCAGCGAGGGCGTCCGCATCCTGCGCGCACGCGGCTGGCCGGAGGACATCCTCGAGGCCATCATGGGCCACGCGCTCTACACCGGCACCCCGCGCGTCACGCCGATGGCGAAGACCCTCTTCGCCGTGGATGAGCTCACGGGGCTCATCACTGCCACGGCCCTCGTGCGTCCCTCGAAGAGCGTGCACGAGGTGGAGGCCAAGTCGGTGCGGAAGAAGATGAAGGACAAGGCCTTCGCCCGCGGCGTCAGCCGGGAGGACGTCGTGAACGGGGCCGCCGAGCTGGGTGTGGACCTCGACGAGCACATCGGCTTCGTCATTGCCGCCATGCAGCGTTCGGCCGATGCCCTGGGGTTGGCCGGAACTCCGGCTGCCGGGTAGCAGAGGGGTGCCTCCCCGCTTCAACAGTTCCCGGGCCGGCTCCGTACATGGGGTGACGTCACCAGTCGGAAGCCATGCTCGCCACGCTCGCACCACCATCGCCCGCGGTCATGTCCGCGCCCGCTGAAGGCGCGGTCAACGAGCGCGCGATCGTGATCGCGGCGCAGCACGGCTCGCACGACGCCTTCGCGGCGCTCGTACGGCTGCACCAGCGCCGCGCGTATGCCGTCACTCGCGCCATCGTGCTCTCGCACGAGGATGCGGAGGACGCGGTGCAGGAAGGCTTCCTGCACGCGCATCGCGCGCTCGACCGGTTTCGTCCCGACCAGCCATTCGGGGCGTGGCTCTACCGGATCATGGCGAACGCCGCGCTCGACCTCGTCCGACGCCGCAAGGTCCGTGACGCGGACGAGCTCCCGGAGTCCATCCCGATGCCGTTCCGTGATCCCGCGGAATCGGGAGAGTTGCGGGAACGACTGCAGCACGCGTTGACACACCTCACTGATCGCCAGCGCGCGGTCATCGTGATGCACGACGTGGAAGGTTTCACCCATGGGGAGATCGGGCGGACGCTCGGCATCCCCGAAGGCACCGCGCGATCGGACCTTCACCACGCCCGCGCCGCGCTGCGCAGGCTTCTGCAGGACATTCGGAGCACCTCATGACACACGACCGCTGGACGTCCGGCGATTCCGAGCTGACGAACGCGCTCCGCGCGCTCTACGCGGCCCCCGCCGAGGAGAGCTACTGGGATGCGCTGGAAGCGCGCATCCTCCATCACGTCGCCCGTGGTGACGAGCGTCCCATGTGGTGGGAAGAGCTGGCCGATCTGATCCGGCCCGGTCTCGTCGCCGCGGCGGCCCTCATCCTCGCGGCGAGCGTCGCGATGATCCGCTCGGAGCAGGTCGAGGCGCGGAGCGCGTACGCCTCCCTCATCACTCCCTCGCCCGCGAGCGTGGAAGCCTCCACGCGCGGTACGTCAGTGGGCGACGGGGACATGGCCATCCACTTCCTACTCTCGCGCTGATCCCATGGCCATGGAGCGCACCAAGCAGCAGGCGATCGCCTTCCTCCTCGGCGCCGTGCTCGTCGGCGGGGTGGTCGGCTTCTCCGCCGACCGCATGTTCCGGCACGACGAGATGTCCATCGCCGAGAAGCGGAAGGCGATGTACGACGACCTCGGCATGTCGGCGGCGCAGCGGAGCGCGATGGACTCGCTGTTCGACGCACGCAATTGCGAGTACGACGCGATCTTCCGGCCCATCCAGCCGGCGCTCGATTCGCTCCGGACCGCCACGCGCGACAAGATGAACCTGATTCTCACCGCCGAGCAGCGCAGCAAGCTGGACGTCCGGCGCAAGGAAGACGACTCGCACCGGTCGGAGGAGCGCAACCGGATCCAGGCGGCGTGCAGGAAGTAGGTGGGTAGGTGGGTAGGTGGGTAGAAATCGGAGAGGGGTGATTCGGCGGAGCCGAATCACCCCTTTATCCTTTTTCGGCCTCACGGGCCCGCCTGCGCACCTGCTCACCTGCCGATCAACCTGAACTCAAACGGCACCACCACCCGCGTGCGCACTTTTCTCCCCGCCACTTCACCCGCGCTGAAGCGATAGCGGGCCAGCGCTTCGCGCACGGCGTCGCCGAAGCGTGGATCCGGGAGCTCCGGGAAGCGGAGCGTGGCGATCTCTGCGCGCCCCAGCGTGTCCACCACGAACTCGGCCAGCACGCGGCCCTGCACGCCGGCGGCTCGGAGCGCCGGGGGATAGAGCGGCTCCAGCGCGCGGCCCACGAGCGCCGGAGCACGGTCCACGGAGCTCACGTCGTTGACGTCGCCCGTGCCGCCCAATGGAATGCCGGGTGATCCGAACGCCGAGGATATCGCGTCGCCGCCCCTGCCGATGTGAACGTCGGTGGACACGGCGGCGGCGGATATGGTGAGGTCGACTGGCGGGATTTCCGTCGGCGTGATGACCGGCGGCTCGATGACCGGGAGCGTGGGTCCGGATGGCGCGTCCCGGGTCGGAGCAGACGGGTGCGCCGGCGGCCGTCCACCAGGCCATGTCGGGCTGACGTAGGTCACGGTGGGAGGAGGTACATCCGGTGCGGACCTCGCGCTTCCGCGATCCGGGAGCGTGAGCGCCACGATCGCGGCGATGAGCGCGCCGTGGGCGCACGCGCTGAGCAGGGTGCTGCCAATGCGGCGCGGACGTGCAG
Source organism: Gemmatimonadaceae bacterium (assembly GCA_035718985.1). Lineage (GTDB taxonomy): Bacteria > Gemmatimonadota > Gemmatimonadetes > Gemmatimonadales > Gemmatimonadaceae > AG11. The sequence continues at coordinate 4,881 of DASTGQ010000307.1, read as the reverse complement.
AGCGGGACTCCAGCAGGACGGCGAGCATGGGTGCCTCCGGCGTTCGGGTGTGGACCTGCCCCTCTCACCGGCGACGATACCACCGCCTCGTTGAGCCTTCATGACGCCGCGGTTATGCCTCGTTCAATTTTTCGTGACGGTCTGTTGAACGGGAGATGGCGAAACGATGAAGCGGGGCGGCCCTGGTGGGCCGCCCCGCTTCGAATGTTCAGGACTGCGTGAGCCGGAGCTCAGCGATCGAGGTCGGCGTTGTTCTCCGCTTCCCCGACCTTCCGCTGGGCCTTCCCCTCGAGCTCCTTGCCCTTGCCCTTGAGCTGCTCGCTGGTGTCGCCAGTGAGGCCGCCGACGGCGTTGCGAACCTTGCCCTCGACTTCCTTTGCCGTGCCCTTGGCCCGATTCTCGAGGCCGTCCGTTCCGAGGTCGTCTGCCATGGTGTCTCTCTCCTGGAAAGGGTTTTGTCCGGTTCCTGTTGGCGCGGTACAAGGCAATGGCCATGCCGGATTCGGTCGGCTGGCGGACGCGGCCGGCGTCTTCGTGCTTCGCTCGCCTCGCGGTTCATCGTACTGCCGGCGGCACCACCGAGGACCTGCTGGGCTGGACGGCGACATATCGTGAGATATATCTTTCAGCCAACCAGACGATATATCTCCGGAGGTCACCATGTTCGATTCATTCCCGTTCTGGAACTGCCCCCCGCACGCCTCACGCGCGCGCTGGGGATGGGACGCTGGCTTCATGGGCGGCTTCGGCGGTGGCGAGCCCCGGGGGCGCGCCCGCTGGCGGGGTGGTCGCATGTTCGAGCAGGGCGACCTGCGCTACGTCATCCTCCGCCTGCTCGATGAGAAGCCGCGACACGGCTACGAGATCATCAAGGCGCTCGAGGAGCGCTTCGGCGGCGCCTACTCGCCCAGCCCCGGGGTGGTCTACCCGACCCTGCAGCTCCTCGAGGACCAGGGCTTCGCGCGCGTGCGCCCCGAGCAGGACGGAAAGAAGATCTACGAGATCACCGACGCCGGCCGTGCTCACCTCGCGGAGAACCGCGACACGGTGGACTCCATCTTCGACCGCGTCAGCAAGCTGGTTGGCCACTTCCTCGACGAGCCGATGACCGCCGTCCACGCGGCGTTCCGTGGCGTCGGGAAGGCCACCTACTCCCGGGCCAGTGACGCGGTGCAGGACCCGGCGGTGCTGCGCCGGATCGTCGAGATCCTCGATAAGGCGGCGAAGGAGATCGAGAACCTGCCCCGCTAGACCTATCCACGTTGCGGTTGGCCGGGCTGCACGGCTGCCCATTGGGAGGGCATCGTCTATGTTCCACGGAGGCCGGGGCCGTCTGCGCCCCGGCCTCCGCCGTTCGCATGGCGACCCCACCCGGCCATCATCGCCCGAGCTCAGTGGAAACAGGGAATTTCCCGGTAGAAGGTGCCCCCCACGCCCCTGCACAGGGAAGGCGACTCGCCATCCTCACGCTGACGGCGCTCGGCGTCGTCTATGGAGACATCGGCACGAGCCCTCTCTACGCGCTCGCTGAGTGCTTCCGCGTGGAATACGGCATCCTGCCGACGCCAGCCAACATCGTCGGGGTTCTCTCCCTCATCCTGTGGTCGCTGATCCTCGTGATCAGCGTCAAGTACATCGTCTTCATCCTCCGCGCCGACAACCGTGGCGAGGGCGGCATCCTCGCCCTCCTCGCCCTGCTCCTGCAGCAGAAGCGGCGGGACGGTGACCGTCATCGCCGCACTCTCCTGATCGCCCTCGGCCTCTTCGGCTCGGCGCTGCTCTACGGCGATGGGGTCATCACGCCGGCCATCTCGGTGCTCGGTGCCATCGAGGGGCTGAAGGTGGGCGCGCCGGCACTCTCGCACATCGTGGTACCGCTCACGCTGGTGATCCTGTTCGCGCTGTTCATGGTGCAGCGCTACGGCACGGCGCGGGTGGGCGCGATGTTCGGCCCGATCATGATGCTCTGGTTCATCACCATTGCCTTGCTCGGCGTGCGGTCGGTAGTGGAGACGCCCGCCGTGCTGGTCGCAGCGAACCCATGGCACGGGGTGACCTTCTTCCGCGACCATGGCATCGCCGGCTTCTTCACCCTGGGAGCCGTGGTACTCTGCGTGACGGGCGGCGAAGCACTCTACGCCGACATGGGTCACTTCGGGAAGAGACCAATCCGCATCGCGTGGTTCTGCGTCGTGCTGCCGGCACTGGTGCTCAACTATTTCGGCCAGGGGGCCCTGCTCCTGCGCCTGCCGAGTGCCGCGAGCAACCCGTTCTACCTGCTCGCCCCGCAGGCTTTCCAGTGGCCGCTCCTGATCATCGCCACGGCGGCGGCCATCGTCGCTTCGCAGGCGCTCATCTCCGGCGCGTTCTCGCTGACGCAGCAGAGCATCCAGCTCGGCTATTCGCCGCGCATGCAGATCATCCATACCTCCAAGTCCGAGGCGGGACAGATCTACATCCCCGAGGTGAACAAGGCGCTCATGGTCGGCTGCCTGATCCTCGTCCTCGGGTTCGGCAGCGTCAGCTCGCTGAGCGCTGCCTACGGCATCGCCGTCACCGGGACCATGGCCATCACCTCCATCCTGTTCGCCGTCGTGGCGCGTTCACGGTGGAACTGGTCGATCCTCCACGTGGCGACCCTGACGGCGGCCTTCCTCGCCATCGACCTGTCCTTCCTTGCGGCAAACGTCATCAAGGTGGAGCACGGTGGCTGGGTGCCGATCGTCATCGGTGTCGGCATCTACCTGCTCATGAGCACGTGGAAGCGCGGCCGCAACGAGCTTCGGGAGCTGCAGGAAGCCGGTGCCCTGCCGCTCGACACCTTTCTCCAGAGCATCGAGCGCAAGCCACCGGCGCGCGTGCGCGGTACGGCCGTGTTCATGACGTCCAGCCCCGACGGCGTACCCGTGGTGCTGCTGCACCACCTGAAGCACAACAAGGTGCTGCACGAAACGGTGATCCTGCTCAGCGTGCAGACGCGTGGAATCCCGGAGGTGGGGGCGGACCACGTGATGTCGTTCGAGCCACTGGGACAGGGGTTCTACCGCGTCGTGGCGAACTACGGCTTCATGCAATCGCCGGATGTGCCGGCGGTGCTCGCCCTCGCTGCCGCACGCGGTGTGTCCATCCCGCCCATGGACACGTCCTACTACCTCGGTCGCGAGCGGCTCGTGCTGAGCAATCGCGCACGGATGCCGCGCTGGCGAAAGGCGCTGTTCGCCATCATGTCGCGCAACGCACGCTCAGCCACGGAATTCTTCCAGATCCCCCCCAACCGCGTGGTCGAGCTGGGAGCGCAGATCGAGTTCTGAGAGCGCGGCGGTGGAACGAAGAACGGCGGATGACGCGGCTCGAGCCCGTCCCATCCGCCGTTCTTCATCCTCGCGCCCGATGTGCTACACGATGACGTCCAGCATCACGGTCGGCACCTTCACCTTTTCCAGCTGCAGCGGAAGGTCACGCAGCACGCGCTCCAGCTGCGGACGCGCGCGGTCGAGCTGCGCACCCGCCTCGCGCAATGCAGCCTCGATCTGCGGCCCGATCTCGAGGTGCAGGTCGCTCGACTGCCAGTCCATGGCGTCAGGCGGCTCGGGGGGCATGGCCGGCATCGCCGGACGTGCTGTCCGCACGCGCATCATCGGCATGGGCGACATGGGTGACATGGGCGCCATCGGTGCCATGGCGGGCATCGGTGCCATCGGCGGCATCATCCCCATGCCGGGTCCGTCCATGAACATCATGCCGCGACTGCGTGGGAGGTCGCCGGCGCGCGCCACCTTCATGTGCACGTCGCGGAAGTGTCCATCCGAGTAGACGCGAAGCGTCACGTCGCTGCCCGGCTTGAGCTTCGAGACTTCGCGCATGAGCCGCTGGGCGCGTGCGTTCGCCATGAAGCTGTCGCCGGCATCCTCACGCGCCACCCGGAGATCGACGCCATTGATGGCGGCGATGCGGTTCCCTTCCTCCAGTCCCGCCGCTGCCGCGGGCGTGGAATCAGGGACCGAGATCACGAGCACGCCGAGCGTGTCGCGCCTGCTTCCACTGCTGCCGATGCCGAATCCAAGCGCGGGACGATTCTCGAGACCGGCGCGGTCGAAGCGCACGATCTCGCGCTGGCCGAACAGCGAATCCGCGTTCGCCGTCTTGACGCGGACGTTCTGGATACGGCCGTCGTGGTACACCCGCAGTTCCACTTCATCGCCCGGCTTCACCTTCTCGAGCTCGCGCGTCAGGCGGTGCGTGAGCGCGCCCGACATCTCCATGTCCTGTATGTCGGCCGCGTTGGCCTTGAGGCTCACGCCGTTGATGGCGACGAGGCGGTTGCCCTCTTCCAGGCCCGCGCGCTCGGCGGGACTGTCCTTCGTGATGCTCGTGACGAGCAGGCCGAGCGTGTCGCGCAGCGTGCCGGTGACGCGGGTGCCGAGTCCGAGCGCGGCGCCGGCACGGCGAGTCATGCCAAAGGCAGCGCGCATCTCCGGCACGCGGATGATGCGCGTCTCCGCAGAGCGGCCGGACTGCGCCGCGGCGGGAACGGCCGCGCCCGCAATCGCGGCCAGGGTGAATGCATGGGTCAGTCGCATGGGGTCCTCAGGGAACATGGGTACGATCACCCGGTCTGACACGCGCGGTCGCCACAGGGTTTTCCGTCCCGCACCATTTCGTCGGGCGAACCCTTCATATTTCGGCATGGCCACCACCACTGATCCCCGGCCCCCGGCGCCGGCCGAGCCCACGCCGCCCGACCTCCACTCGTTCGAGCATCATTGGCAGGACGAGGCCGACGCCGCGTACCTCTACCGCATCCTCGCCGCCGCCGAATCCGACGCCACGAAGCGTGACATCTACCGGCGCCTTGCCGAGGTGGAAGACCGGCACGTCGAG
>DASTGQ010000306.1:0-3634 GCA_035718985.1 Gemmatimonadaceae bacterium | reverse complement strand
GTCATCCGTCCCTTGTCATGGGTCCCGCGGCGGAGAGCGGTGTCGCTGGGGCGCGGTCGCTCTGCAGATCACGCACGCGGGCAAGAGCTACGCCACGCACGACGTGGGGCGAAGATAGGGACACAGGATTTTTCGCGCAATGAGAAATTCCGCGTCGCGGAAAATTTCTCTCGCGTCTCGCCGTCAGACCTTGTGATACGAGATGCGGGCGGCCTCGCGCCGGTCGTCGGCGACGTAGATCTCGAAGTCCGAGAAGAAGCCAGGCGCCTCGTGCTGGAGCAGGCGAAGCACGGCGACGGCGAGCCGGCGGATCTCCAGCTCGGCGCCTTCGCTGGAGCGGAGCTCGAGCATGGTGCGCCACGCGCGGGCGTTGCCGGTGACGACGATCTTGGTCTCGGTGGAGTTGGGGAGGACGCCGCGCGCCGCCTCGCGCGCCATCTTGCGGCGGTGAACCTTGTCGGCCACCCAGCCGTAGCGTTCCATGAGCTGGGCGACGAGCGCCACGTAGCTCGCCTGCGCCGCCTCGATCTGCGAGCGCCACGCCGCCTCCAGTGCGTCGTCGCCGATGATGGCCGGCGGCACGACGAAGGCCGCCTCGCTCTCATCCACGTAGCGCTGGGAGAGCTGGGAGTAGGCGAAGCCCGCGCGGTGGCGGACCAGCTCGTGGGTGAGCGAGCGGCTCACCCCCTCGAGGAGGATGGAGTAGTTGGCATGCTCGAGGACACTCCCGTGGCCCTGCTTCTTGATGTTCTCCAGGTACTCGCGCGTGGAGCGCCCCGCCGGGTTGTGCTGGCTCATGTAGCAGAGTCGTCCCGCGAACTCCGCCAGTCGCTCGCCGTCGGTGCTGTCGCCGACCCACGCGACCCCCAGGTGCTCGGGCGCGGCGAACGTCGGCCGCGCGAGGACGGAGATGATAGGCTCGTGGAAGAGGCGCGGCGAAGCGGAGACGGCTGCGGTCATGGGAAAGCGGCGGGAGGGGAGAAAGTGCGGACGACCAAAGTTAGGACGCGCCGCCAGAGGCGTCGAGCGGCGCGGCAGCGTTGGCCGCGTGTGCGGCGGCGAGCAGCTCGAGGCGTGGGCGCGCATATGCGCGCTCACGCTCGACGGTGGCGAGCACGTCGCGCGCGGCGGCGGGAAGCGGGGGTAATGCGGGATCGTACTTCACCTGCGCCACCGCCTGTTCACCAGGCGTGGCGAGCTTGGCTCCCGGGTTGAGGATGCCGTCCGGGTCGAAAGCCCGCTTCACGGCGGTGAAGTGCGCCAGCGCCTCGCCGCTCCAGACGCGTGGCAGGAGCGGCGCGCGGAGCCGGCCATCGCCATGCTCGCCGGAGAGTGTACCACCCAGGCGCGCAGTGAGGGTCGCCACCTCGTCGAGCAGCGCCTCCACCCGTGAGCGCCACGCGGGGTCGGCGACGTTCACGAGCGGGTTCACGTGGACGTGCGCGTCGCCAGCGTGACCGAAGATGACACCGCGGATGCCCTGCCGGTCGAGCGCCGCGCGCACGCCGCGCACGTAATCGGCGAGCCGCTCGGGCGGCACGCAGCCGTCCTCGATGAACTGCATCGATTTGAGGGAAGGGTCGAGCCGGCTGAGGATCGGGCTCGCGGCGTGGCGCAGTTCCCACATCGCGTGCTCCGTCTCGTGGTCGAGGGCGAGCACCACCCGCATCGCGCCGGCGGCGCGGAAGCGGGCCTCCAGCCTCCGCGCATGCGTGGCGCACTCGGGCTCGTCGCGACCTTCCACCTCCGCCAACAGCACCGCCTCTACCTGGTCGGGGACGGGGACGTGCGCACCGCCGCTTCGCGCCACGTCGAGGAAGGTGCGGTCGAGCAGCTCGCACGCACTGGCTCCCGCGGCGCGGGCGTAGCCAGCGCCATCCACCGCTGCTTCGAGCGAGGCGAACGCGCCGAGGACACTCGCCGTGGCGGGAAGCAGGGGAGCGAGGCGGAGTTCGAGTCCGACGATGAGGGCGAGCGTTCCCTCGCTCCCCACCAGCAGGTCCACGAGCTCACCAGAATCGGCCCATGCGGCAACCCCGTACCCCGATGATTCCTTCCGCACCTCGGCGTGGCGCGACGGCGTGCTGCGCTCCGCGCGCGCGAGCTCCGCGGCCGCCTCGTCGAGGAATCGGCGAACGGGCGCGACGTCGGGTACGGGCTCGCCGCGGCGAACCCAGGCGCGCGATCCATCGGCAAAGACGCACTCGAGGGCGTTCACCCAGGCACGCATGGATCCGTAGCGCAGCGTCCGCGCGCCAGAGGCGTTGGTGGACGCCATTCCGCCGACCGTGCAGAAGGCACCGCTGGACGGATCCACGGGAAAGCGGAGGCCGGCCGCACGTGCCGCCGCGTCGAGCTGGTCGCGCACCACGCCGGGTCCGCAGCGAACGACAAGGTGCTCGCGATCCACGGCGTCCATCCACGCGAGACGACTGAGGTCCACGATTACGCCGTCGCCGATGGCGCCTCCCGCCATGCTGCTCCCCGACCCGCGCGGGATGAGGGGCGCCCGTTCCCGCGCGGCCCAGCGCACGAGAGTCACCACGTCGGCGGCGTCGGCCGGCACGGCGACAGCGTGCGGCTGGACGCGCGCGATGCCCGCCGCCTCGCTGTAGACGGCGCGCGCCTCGGCGTCGATGCGGAAGACACCGCGGAATTCCTCGGGGCGGACGGAGGTACTCATGAGCGACCGGGCTGGCGGAGGTGACCGGACTCGGGCGGCGCGATGCCCGGCGACGCCTGCGAGGGTATCTTTCACCCGTGTCGAGAAGTCTAACGCGTGTGGACGTGCCGCCAACCGAACCGACCCTGAGCGACCGCCGCCGCTTCGCCGACGCCGAGCGCTTCGCGCGCGAGATCCTGCCGGCCGTGTCGCGCACGTTCGCCCTCAGCATCCGCGTCCTGCCGGGCGAGCTTGGCCGAGCCGTGCTGGCGGCGTATCTCCTTTGCCGCATCGCCGACACGCTGGAGGACGAGCCGTCGCTCCCCGCCGACGCCAAGGCCGCGCTGCTCGACCAGCTGGAGCGATGCTTCGACGACGCCGCGGCGGCGGACGCCTTTCCGGCGCAGGTAGCGAACATCACGGGCGAGGCGGCGCATGTGCGCCTCACCCGGAACACCGACCTCGTGTTCGTCCTCTTTCGCTCGCTCACGCCGGGCACGCGACTGGCCGTCGCGCGCTGGGTGCGCGAGATGATCGCCGGCATGCGGAAATTCGTGCTGCTCTACCCACACGGAATCCGCATCCAGAGCCTCGAGGAGTACCGCGAGTACTGCTACTACGTGGCCGGCACGGTGGGCTACCTGCTGACCGATCTGTGGCGGGAGCACGAGCCGAGCATCAGCGAGGCGCGCTACGGCGTTCTGCGCGAGCGGTGCCGCAGCTTCGCCGAGGCGCTCCAGACGGTGAACATCCTCAAGGACGTCGCGACCGACGCGGAGCAGGAGAACTCCATCTACGTACCGGAGGAGCTGCTGCGCGAGCACGGGAGCAGCCACGCGCACATCCTGGCGCCGGAGCGGCTGCGCGCCACCCGCGCCGCGCTGGCGACGCTGGTCCAGCTCGCGTGGAAGGATCTGGAGGGAGCGCGCGCGTACCTGCTCCTCATCCCGCGGCGCGCCGTGCCGATTCGGC
>DASTGQ010000305.1:0-7895 GCA_035718985.1 Gemmatimonadaceae bacterium | reverse complement strand
AGCGCACGCTGCCAGCCGGCAGCGGCCAGCGCCGTATCGCCGCGTGCCCAGGCAGCAGTGGCGAGGTTGGCCCAGGCGTTGCCGGCTCGCGGCGCACGGGCACTCACTCGCGCAAAGAGCCGTTCCGCCTCCGCGAAGTCGTTGCGGCGGTATGCGTCGACACCATCAGAGAAGGCGCGGGCCAGCGGTTCGGGGGCGCCGGTCGCGCCCACCACACCGAGGAGGAAGGTGGCGATGAGGATGAGCGGCAGGGCGCGAGTGGACGCAGGCGCGCGGACGGCCTCGGCGTCCACGGCGCGGGCAACGGTGAGCGAACGCTTCACGATGTCCGCTGGAACGAGAGCGACACCTGCGAACGCCGCGACGTCGAGCTCGGCCAACAGCGACGCCGCGCGATCCGCAGTGCCGTCGGTGACACCGGCGTGACGGAGTACGCGCGCGAGCGGCACGGAAGTCGGGCCAAGGCCTACCGCGGGAACCCGCTCCGTGAGCGTGTCGAGGAAGATGCGTCGCACCTCGCGCACATTCACCGCGGGTGCGCCCGCGAGTGCACGGAGCCGGAGTAGTGCGGGCCGACGTGGCGCACGACGCCGTCGCCGGATGCGGAGCTGGCGAACCGCCGCCGGAGCGGGGGCGAGAACGACGACGGCCCAGAACCACGGATGCGACGCGAGCGGCGGCGCGCGTTCCTCGCCAAGCGAAGTGCGAATGCCGAGACGCTGGACCGGCGTGCTGTCACTCGCCACCAGCGCGGCGGCTGCGACCTCGAGCATGAGCGAGTCCGTGGCGGCGACGTCGTACGTGGCGCGCTCGGGATCAAAGTACGGATACCGAATGGCTGGAACGTGGAGACGCCCCGCCTGTCGCGGCGTGAGCAGCCAGTCGAACTCCTTGGCACCGTGCACACGTGCGGCGGTCGAGTCCACGGTCACGCGCTCATCCCCGAGCGCGATGGCCGCCCACGGTAGCGTCAGGACTGGGCGCGGCAGCAGCTTCACGTTGCCCACCGCTTCGAGGCGAAGGGTGAGCAGCACGGGATCGCCCATGCGCGCCGCAGCCGTGGCGAATCGCGCCGATGCGCTCACCTGGCCGACGGCGCCGAAATAGCCGGGTGGGCGGCCCTGCGCGGGCGGATCCACGGCGCGGAAGCGCACGCTGTCCGTCCTCAGCTCGAAGGTCTCCTCGCGCGAGAAGAACGACGTGGAAACCGGGAGCGAGTAGGACAGCGATGCGGGTGCGATCGTGGTAGTGCCCGCGAAGAGGGGAAAGAGCGCTCGCCGGTACGTGAGGGACTCGAAGCAATGCGGGCCGGTTCGTCGCGGCCGTGGGGGGAGCGCGAGGTCGTAGGCGAGGACGCCCGGCATCTCCGGGGGAAAGAACGTCGGGTTGCGGCGGAGGCGCTCGCGCGCCACGGCGTTGAGCTGCACGTCCACCACGTAGTCCAGCTGCTGACCGACGAACACCGAGTCCCGGTCCGGGTCGAGGCGCGCGCGCACGAGCACTCGTGGCTGCGCGTCGTCCGGTGGGCGCAGCTCGATCGGCGAGCCCGCGCTGAAGCTCTGCAGTGCCCCCACGCGCCCCGCGAACGGCGGAAGCAGAATGCGCCCGCTTGCGCTCGAGGCGACGACGAACGTGGCTTCCGTGAGTGCGGAGGACTCCCCATTTCCGAAGCTCTCGACGCGCGAGGTGGTGCGAACCTCGAGGACCTGCAGCCCTGGCATCGCTGGCGGCGCGATATGCGGGGCCACCGCACCGGGAGCGCGCGCTGCCACGCTGATCTCGAACGGCGCGCAGGTCACCGCGGACGCCGGCGCGTTGGCGACGACGGCAATCTGGGCCACCAGCGCGAGGCCGATCACGAGCTACCAGTCCTTGCCGCCCGGCGGTGGCTCCTGCCGGCTCTGCTTCTGCTTGCGGCTCTGCACGTCGCGCTCCTCGCGCTCGGCGCTCCCGAGAAGCTGCTCCGCCTGGCGCTGCGCGAGCGTGGGCTGCGGCTTCGGCTCCTGGGAGGAGGGGGACTGTGACGCGCTGGACTGCCCGCCACCACCCCCACCGCCCCCGCCCTGCTTCTTCTTGCGCAGGGCGAGCTCGTAGTTCCACTTCGCATCGGGGTCGTTGGGACGCTGGATGAGCACGCGCTTGTACGAGGCCAGCGCCTTGTCGAGGTCCGCCGAGCCGGAATCGCCCTTCGCGGCCAGGCCGGGCAGCAGCGACGCGAGGCCCGAGTTGAAGCGCGCCCGATAGCGTGTCTCGTCGTCCGCGTGCTCGGCCGCGCTGTCGAGCACGACGACGGCCTCCGAGACGGAGTCGTCGGCGAGGAGCGCGGTGCCCAGGTTGTACAGCGACCCGGGCGAGTGATTAGCGCGCGCCGCCTGCGCAAAGAGCGTTGCCGCACGATGGTAGTCCTTGCTCGCGTATGCCGCGACGGCCTCCTGCGCCTCGCGGTGCGGAGCGCAGCCCTGCACCAGCAGCACGCCGACGAGTCCCGCGGCGAGCGCCGTTTCCGCGGCGGCTGCACGGCGCTTGCGGCGCCGACGACGGCCGCCGAGCACCGTATCCAGCCAGAGCAGCAGGAGCGCGGGCAGGAGGAACCACTGGAAGCGCGGCGTCATGTTGTCGCCCGTTTCCGTCGTGCGTGCGCGACGACGGAGCGTCGAGAGCGCCGCCTTGATGCGTGCGGCCTTGTCGGTCGCCTCGGCCGGAATGAAGGTGCCGTTCGACGCCTGCGCCGCAGCCTGCAGCAGATCGGGCGTGTAGTGCGTGATGACCGTCTGGCCGTTCTCATCCTTCTTCGTGGTCATCTGGCCGTTCTCACGAATCGGGATCGTGCTTCCCTGCTGGGTGCCGAAGCCGACGGTAATGATGCTGACGTTCTGTTCGGCGGCGCGCTTGGCCGCCGCGATGACGTCGTCCTTCAGTTCGAACGCTTCGCCGTCCGACATGATGACGAGCGCGCGGTCGGCCCCGCTCTTGGTGAGCGAGAGGAGGTTCACGCCCTGGTTGATCGCCGCGGAGAGGGAGCTTCCCGCCTGGCCCACGACGCTGGGATCCAGGTTATCGAGGAACAGGTCCAGCGCGCCTTCGTCGACCGTGATGGGCGAGAGCACGTAGCTCCGCCCCGCAAAGGCGAGGAGGCCGACCCGATCGCCCGGGCTGATGGCGCGCAGGCGACGGATCTCCTGCTTGGCCCGCTCGAGGCGATTGGGCTGCACATCGGTGGCGAGCATGGACAGCGACGCGTCAACGGCGATCACCATGTCGACGCCCGTCGTCTTCACGGTCGTGCGCTCCAGGCCCCAGCGCGGACCGGCGAGTGCGACGCCGGCGAGGGCGCCGGCGACACCGAGCCTGGCCGCGCGCCAGCCGCCGCCACTGAACGCCGTCGCGGGAACGAGCCGACGCACCACCTCCAGCGACCCGAGTCGCCCCAGCCGTGCCTGACGCTGCCGGCGCGCGCGGCGCAGCAGGAGGACGAAGAGCACCGGGAGCACCACGGCAAACGCGAGCAGCCATGGATGCTCGATGACGCGCGGATCAAGCGCGAGGCTCATGGCAGTGGCCCCTTCCAGGCGAGCAGCAGCAATTCGGCCGCGAGCGCGACCAGCATCGCGCCGAGCGGCCACCGGAACAGCTCCGTGTAGCGCACGTAGGTGCGACTGCGCACCGGGCTCCGCTCGAGCGCATCGATCTGTTCGGTGATGCGCTGCAGCGCCGCCGGATCGCGCGCGCGGAAGTACCGCCCCCCGGTGGCGTTGGCGATGTCGGTGAGCAGTGCGTCGTCGATCTCCACCCGCTGCATCTCGTAGCGGAGGCCGAAGAGCCCGCGCCCGACCGGCACGGGGGCCATCCCCTCGGTTCCGACCCCGATGCCGTAGATGCGGATGCCGAACTGCGACGCCGCCTTGGCCGCAGTGCGCGGATCGATCGAGCCGCGGTTGTTGACGCCGTCAGTGAGGAGGATGAGCACGCGCGACTTGCCCGGCGCGTCCTTGAGCCGGTTGGCGGCGGTGGCGATGGCCGTACCGATGGCCGTTCCGTCTTCGAGCTGTCCAGGCTGCAGGTTGTCGAGCGCCGCCTGGACCACGGGATAGTCGGTGGTCAGCGGCACCTGCGTGAGGGCTTCGCCGGAGAAGGCGACGATGCCGATGCGGTCGCTGTTCCGCATCGCGACGAAATCCTTGATCTTCTCGCGCGCTACCTCGAGGCGGTTCTGCGGCTGGAAGTCCTGCGCGAGCATGGAGCTCGAGATGTCGAAGGCGATGATGATGTTGATGCCTTCACTCGTGGACGTTTCGGCCCGCGCGCCGGAGCGCGGCCGCGCGAGCGCGAGCACGCCGCAGGCGAGGGCGAGATTGCGCAGGAGGGCCAGCAGGCGCGCGAGGGTGCGGCCGGCATGCGGCCCGCGAGCGAGCACGGCGACGCGCGAGAAGACGATGGCGGCCGGCCGCCGGCGCCGCGCGATGAGCCACCAGAGCGGGAGCAGCAGCAGGAGGAGCAGCCACCACGGCGAGGCGAACTCCACGCTGATGAGGTTCGTCATGCAGCCGCCCCCCGCCGCGTGGTCGCCTCGGCCGCGGCCTGCACGGCCAGTGCGTGCTGGTGCTCGGCGCGCACGATCTCTCGTGCCTCATTGCCGAGCGCGCGAGCACCAGCCGGCGTGACGGCAGCCGCGCCGAACTTGATGAGGTCGACTTCCTGGAGCAGACGCTGCAGGCGCTCGTAGGGTACCCCAGCTGCGCCGCGCACGGCCGCGAGCAGCTCCACGCTCGTGTGCGCGAGCGAGGCGTGCTCCACGCGCTCGCTCAGGTAGCGCCGCAGGACATCCGTCATGAGCGCAGCGTGTCGCCCGGCTTCCCCGGCTTCCACGAGGCGCAGCTTCTCGATGCGGTCGAACGCATGCTCGGCGTCGCCGTAGGGGTCACCCGGCGGCGGGAGCGCGCGCGCGCGACGACGGCGCCACCACCAGAGGCCGAGCACCAGGGCGACGATGGCGAGCGCGAGGAGGAGCCACCACGGAAAGGGCGCGGGCACCGGCAGCAACGGACGCGCCGGTTTGGGAATGCGAAGCGCGGTGTCGGCGGGGAGGACGCTGGCCACGAACACGGACGGCAGCGTGAGCTGCACGCTGCGCTCGTCATCGTCGGTCTGGACGAGGACCGGGGCGAGCCGGATGGGCTGGAGGCCGACGTCCCACGCCGCAACACGGTAGGTGGCGATGCGGTCGGTGGCATCGAGCGTGTCGCTGCCGTCGCGGACGGTGGGCGGATCGAGCGATTGCACCGCGCCCAGCGTGTCCACCGCGACCGGAAAGTTGACCGTGGCCCCGCGCGGCGCGCGCACGCGCACGACGAGCTGCAGCACCTCACCGACCGTCACGGTGTCGCGGGTGATGACGGCGCCCGCCTGCACGGGGATGCGCGTCGCAGTCCCCTGCGCCATGGCCGCACCGGGCACGAGCGCCGCACACGCCAATGCTGCGGCGCGGAGGCGGATCAGGCTGAACGGGCAGCTCATCGCCGGCGTGAGCGCGTCTCTCGCGCGCGGAAGAAGCGGATGAGCGGGTCCACCACGCCGCCGTCGGTGTGGATGGGGATCTCGTCGATGGCGAGGCGGCGCAGCAGGTGACGGCGAGCGGCGAGCTCCTTCTCCACCGCCGCGGCGAAGCCGGCCCGCACCTCGGGATCGCTCGTGTCCACGTCGAGCGTCTGCCCTGTCTCCGGATCGATGAAGCGCGCGAGACCGATGTCCGGAAGCACCTGCTCGGACGGATCGTCGACGGTCACGGCGACGACGTCGTGTCGCTGCGCGAGCAGCTTGAGGGGCTGCTCGATGGCCGACGCCTGGAAGTCGGAGACGACGAAGATGATGGACTTGTGGGGCAGCATGCGCCCCGTGTACTCGAGCGCGGCGCCGATATCGGTGCCGCTCCCCATGGGCTCGAACGCAAGGAGGTCACGCATCAGGCGGAGCGCGTGCCGACGTCCCTTGCGCGGGGGCACGACGTGCTCGATGCGATCGGTAAAGAGCACGGCGCCGACACGGTCGTTGTTCCGGATGGCCGACATGGCCAGCACGGCGGCCAGCTCGCTCGCCAGCTCGCTCTTGAAGCGTTTGCGCGTGCCGAACCGCTCCGAGCCGGACAAGTCGACGCAGAGCATGACCGTGAGCTCACGCTCCTCGATGTAGCGCTTGACATACGGCTTGCGCATGCGCGCCGTCACGTTCCAGTCGATGGAGCGCACTTCGTCGCCGGCCTGGTACTCGCGCACCTCGGAGAACTCCATCCCCTGCCCCTTGAACACGGAGCGGTACTCGCCGCTGAACAGCGAGTTGACGAGGCCGCGCGTGCGCAGCTCGAGCAGCTTGACCTGGCGGAGGATCTCCGGCGGCACGCCCGCCCGCGCGGGCCGCGGGCTCGCCGCGCTCACGGGCTCTCGACTTTCGCCAGCACGCGCGCGACGATGTCATCGCTCGTCACTTCCTCCGCCTCCGCCTCATACGTCGTGAGGACGCGGTGGCGAAGCACGTCCGGCGCGATGGCCTTGATGTCGTCCGGCGTGACGAAGGAGCGGCCGCGCAGGAAGGCATGCGCGCGGGAGGCCTGCGCGAGGGCAATCGTGGCGCGCGGGCTGGCGCCGAACTCGATCAGCGCGTCGAGGTCGTCGAGCCCGGCAGCCTTTGGCTCGCGCGTGGCGTGCACGATGTCGACGATGTAGTCCACGATGCGGTCGTCCATGTACAGGTCAGCGATGCGCTCGCGCGCCTCGAGGATCGCTTCCGGCGTCGCCACGTGCTTGATCGGGATCGCATGCCCGCCGGCCATGCGACGCATGATCTCCCGCTCCTCGTCGCGCGACGGATAGCCGACACGAAGCTTGAGCATGAAGCGATCGACCTGGGCCTCGGGCAGCGGATACGTGCCTTCCTGCTCGATCGGGTTCTGCGTCGCGAGCACGAGGAACGGCTCCTCGAGCGTGTACGTGGTGCCCCCGATGGTGACCTGCTTCTCCTGCATCGCCTCGAGCAGCGCGGCCTGCACCTTGGCCGGCGCACGGTTGATCTCGTCGGCGAGGATGATGTTGGCGAAGATGGGTCCCTTCTTCACCATGAACTTGCCGGTGGACTGGTCGTAGATCTGCGTACCGACGACGTCCGCCGGGAGCAGGTCCGGCGTGAACTGGATGCGCGAGAACGTCGTCGAGATGGTCTCGGCGAGGGTGCGCACGGTGAGCGTCTTCGCGAGGCCCGGCACGCCTTCCAGCAGCACGTGCCCCCCGGTCAGGAGGCTGATGAGCAGCCGGTCGATCATGTATTCCTGCCCGACGACGCGCAGCGCGACCTGGCTGCTGACATCCTGGATGAGGCGAGCGTCGGCGGTGGAGGAAGCTTGAGTGGCCACGAGTTTCCCTGGGTGAAGGACGAACGTCGACGACCTCAACTACCCGGCAATCGAGCTACAGTTTCTCCAGCTCGGTACGTTCGCGCCTGGTGAGGGACCGAACCTTCCCGGAAGCGAGGTCGCCCAGCTCGACCGGGCCGAACTTCACACGCACGAGGCGGTCCACCTCGAGACCCAACGCTTCACATAGACGACGCACCTCCCGGTTGCGTCCCTCACTGAGCGTGATCGTGAGGTCCCAGCGCCCGCGCCCGACCTTCTCGGCATGCACCTTCTTCGGCTTCACGAGTCCGTCCTCCAGCTCCACGCCATACTTCGCCTCGTCCGCGGCGCGGTCTCCCTCGCCAAGGACAGACGCGACGTAGGTCCGCTCCACCTCGTGACTTGGATGCGTGAGTCGATGTGCGGCCGCTCCGTCGGTTGTGAGCAGGAGCACACCTTCGGTGAGGAAATCGAGCCGACCAACGTAGGTGAGGCCAGGGCGCGCCGGCACGAG
>DASTGQ010000304.1:0-2020 GCA_035718985.1 Gemmatimonadaceae bacterium | reverse complement strand
AGTGACTCCTGGCGCTGCATCCAGTCGTCGAGCGCCCTGAGCACCTGTGCGGGAGATCCACGTACGGTTCTCTGAGCGCTGGCCAGGGAGCCACCGTAGAGCGACGCCAGCATCCCGTGCTCTTCGGGCAACGCGACTCGGGTTCGCTCTTCAGCCAGCGCCTGTCGAAGGTTCACCGGGTCGAGTCCGACCTCCTTGGCGAGGTCGAGGAGCTGTGCTTCCGTAAGCTGCCCCTGTGGCTCCGCGGAGCCCTCGGACTGGAGCTGGACCGCGCGCGCCAGCACCCGGTCTACCGCAGCGCGGTCGATCTTCGACGGCAGGTTGTCGGGGCGGTCGGGCATGCAGGGAAGATAATGCCCGCGAGCCCCGAGAACTGTCGTGGCCGGATGCAGGAAAAGGGTGAGTGGCCGAGGCGCCGAGTCGACTGCCGCGTTTCAGATCCCGCCCAGGATCACGTCGAGCTGTCGCCCGATCGCGTCGCGCACGGCATCGGGGATCGCGAACGCCGTGACGAACGCTGCACGCGGCTCGGTGGGCGGCGTTCGGCCAGCCTGCTTCAGGTAGTAGCGCATGTAGCCCGGCACGGCGTTCGGGATGGTGCGCTCCAGCAGCAGTGCGCCGGCGCGCACGGCCGCAGACTGCTCGTAGCGCGCCGTGGCGCCACTCCGCTGCTCGGCCGGCGTGGTGTTGTCCGCGATGGCTGCACTGGCCACACTGCCGGCGACTTCGTGCACGAACACGTAGAGCGCGACCTCGGACTCGTCGCGCGTGTCCGGGAAGTCCACGGCGACCGCGTTCTCCTGCTTGCCGAAATGGATCGTGCGTCCTTCACCGCCGAGCGGGAGCGACAGGCACAGCTCGCCGTTCTGCTGCTGCGAGTTGTTCAGGAAGCGCTGGAGCGACGGTCGCCACTGGAGCTGCCAGAGAGAATCCACGTGGCTCATCAGGGGCGCGCGAAGGCGCTGCTGCTCGGACCAGTAGTCGTGGTAGAACCGGACGCGCTCGTCCTCCACGCTCGTGGCGAACAGGCGCAGCCATTCACGATCGGCGGCGGAGGGAAAGGAGGCGGCAAGGATCGCGAAGGCGGTGCGCGTCGCCGGGTCACTGACCGAGTTCGGGTTGCCGCCGCTGCGCGTGAAAAGCTCGATCATCCGGCGCAGCTGCTCCCACGATTCGAAGTAGAGGGGGACGAACTGGCCCGTGGTCGCGAGCGAGGGATTCGCGGTGAAGCGGCCGACCAGGGTGGGCCGATTGGTGTCGAGCAGCGAGCTCACGCCCCGGTTGCGGCGGAGCGTCGTCATCCGCTCGCGATAACCGCGCTCGAAGTACGGCACGAGCATCGTATCGGGCGACAGCATGGCGAACGAGTGCAGCCAGAGGTCCACTCCCTCGTTGGTGTGCATCCCCCACGTGGTGGGCACCAGCGGCGAGGGGGGCATGCCGGCGGTGCGTGGCGCACTCACCGGGCTGGCGCCCGGACTGGGCGACGGAGATGGCGTCGGCGTGACCGTGGGCGAGCATGCCGCGGCGAGCAGGAGGAACCCACCTGTGGCCGTCGCGCAGCGGGTGAAGCGAGTAGCGAGAATCATGGTGCCCTCGAGCGTGTTCCGGGAAAGCTGTCAAACCCTCCCGTCGCAAGGCACGCGCCGCGTGTCGCGCTGGTCAGCCGTCTACGGCAGTGCGACCGCACGTCACGCAGAACTTCCATCCGCGCTCCAGCTCACCGCCACACGCCGAGCAATGATGCACGGTGAGATCCTGACCGCAGTGCGGACAGAAAGTGATCTTGCGTCCCGCCGGCAGCTCCCCCTTGCAGAAGGGGCACAGCTCACCGCCCACCACCTCCACCGGCGGAGGAACGCGCCGCGAGTGCGGCTCGCTCGGGACGCCCGCCGTCGGGGTGGCCGGCACGGCGGGCATCGCGCCGCTCCCGGTCCTCGTGGGGCCCGTGCGTGGCCGCTGCGGCGTGCCACGCACCACCGCCTGTGCTCCGGTGGCGCGCGCGTCGGCCTCGAGCCGA
>DASTGQ010000303.1:0-2512 GCA_035718985.1 Gemmatimonadaceae bacterium | reverse complement strand
CCGGTGAACCCGCACGACATCCTGCGCATCAAGGGCGCGCGGGCCGTGCAGGAGTACCTGCTCAACGAGGTGCAGGAGGTCTATCGCCTGCAGGGCGTGAAGATCAACGACAAGCACATCGGCGTGATCGTCCGCCAGATGCTCCAGAAGGTCCGCGTGCTGGAAGCGGGCGACACGGAGTTCCTCGAGGGCGAGCACGTGGACAAGCAGGTCTTCCGCGACGAGAACGACCGGATGAAGAAGCACAAGGAGACGCCGTCCACGGCGGAGCCGCTGCTCCTTGGCATCACGAAGGCGTCACTGACGACGCAGTCGTTCATCTCGGCGGCGTCGTTCCAGGAGACTACGCGCGTCCTCACCGATGCGTCCATCCGCGGGGCCAAGGACGACCTCCTCGGTCTCAAGGAGAACATCATCATCGGGCACCTCATCCCGGCCGGTACGGGCATGTACCGGTACCAGGACGTGGAACTGGAGGGGATGGAGCTGCCGGCCCCGCCGGAGATCGCGCCACTCCCCGAGGCGCTGCCCAACGTGTTCGCCATGGCCGACGAGGAGGATTTCCCGGCCGGTACCGCCGCGGGCAGGGCTGGCGCGGCGAACCCGTAACACGAGGACGACCCTGGTCGGCAACGACCCGGGCCGTTCTTCGTCGATAAACAAGTGACGCGATGCCGCGAGTCGAGGTCTGAAGGTTGCCGGCTCCCACCGGGCGAAGAAGCATCCGCCCATCCGCGGCCCATTTGACAGCACCCGCGCGGCGCCGTAGAATGGGCGCTCCCGGAACGCGATTTACCTGCACGACCATACATCATCCCCGCCAGCGTCCGTTTCCGGTCGCTCCTGCCGCTGGCACACCGATCTGCACGCAGCCGCTCACCCGTCTCCGGTGCACTCACCGCGTGACCAGATCAAGGCAGAACCACCCCCGCGTGACACGTCTCCGCGGGAGACCCGGCGCACCCTGACGGCTGCGCCACAGGCACTTCTGTGATCAGGGATCAGGTCCGACTCAGTGTCCACCAAAACCCGGTACACCTCGTCATGAAAACAAGAGTACTCACGGTGTTGATGGGATTGTTCCTCTGCGCCGCCCCCGCCTTTGCCCAGCAGAAGGCGGTAACGGGCAAGGTGACGGACGAGCAGGGAACGCCGCTCCAGGGCGCCTCCGTCGTCATCAAGGGAACGACGACCGGAACCGTCACCAACGTTGCGGGGAACTACTCCATCCGGGTGACCCCCGGCCAGGTCCTCACGTTCCGCTACATCGGCACGCTGCCGACCGAGAGGACGGTCGGCGCGGCCAACGTGATCGACGTCCGGCTGGCGCACGCGCCAACCACCCTCAACACCGTCGTCGTGACGGCGCTCGGCCAGCAGGCCGAGGTCCGTACTCTCGGTGCCGCGCAGCAGACGGTGTCTGGCGTCAAGCTCGCCGAGGCGCAGCGCGACAACTTCGTCAACGCCCTCGAGGGGCGCGTGGCAGGCGTGACGATCAACAGCACGTCGGGCGTCCCGGGTGCGTCGACGTCCATCACCATCCGTGGCGTCAGCTCGATCAGCAGCAGCAACCAGCCGCTGTTCATCGTCGACGGCCTGCCGATGGACAACAAGACGATGAACACAGCAGCGCTCGGCTCTGACGCGCCCGGCTCGGCGACGGCATTCAACAACCGCGGCATCGACTTCACCAACCGCGCGGCCGACATCGACCCGAACGACATCGAGTCGGTCACCGTACTGAAGGGCCCCGAAGCCGCTGCCCTGTACGGCATTGACGCCGCCAACGGCGCGATCGTCATCACGACGAAGCGTGGCAAGGCGGGCACGAACACGCTCCAGTACAACAACAGCTTCCGCATCCAGCAGGTCCGCGGTGAGCCCGACTTGCAGCGGATCTATTCGCCGGATCGCACGCTCTCGTTGTTCGGCGCGAACGGTGGCTTCGCATACTTCGGCGGCCCGTACGCTGACACCACGACGTTCTACGACAACATCGCCGGCTTCTTCCGCACCGGTCTCGCGCAGACCCATAATCTCGCCTTCAGCGGAGGGTCTCCGGACGGCAAGATCAGCTATCGTGTCGCGGGCGGCATCGACAAGAACGAGGGCGTCATCCCGAACTCGGATTATCGCCGTGTGAACATCACCGGCGCCTCGACCGGGCAGGTGACGAGCTGGCTGGGTGCCGACCTGTCCATGCAGTACAGCAATGCGCTCAACAACCAGCCCTTGAAGGGGGACAACGGCCCGCTCATCGGCCTCCTCGTGTGGCCGGGCACCGACAACGCGGCGGATTACCTCTCAGCCGCCGGTACGCGCCGACGCATCACCAACCTCGGGCAGGGCGCCGAGATCGACAATCCGTACTTCAGCGTCAATAAGAACAAGGTCAATTCGCGAGTCAACCGCATCATCTCGAACCTGACCTTCACGCTGACGCCCTACTCGTGGGGCAACATCAAGACCCAGTTCGGCAGCGACTACTACACCAACCAGAACCTGAACCTTC
>DASTGQ010000302.1:0-10859 GCA_035718985.1 Gemmatimonadaceae bacterium | reverse complement strand
GGAACGGATCACGGGCATCCGGGTCGTGCAGCTGTTCGGACGCGAGGAAGGCGAGACCGCGCGCTTCGCGACGCTCAACAAGGCGCACCTCGACGCCAACCTGCGCTCGATCACCATCTACGCGCTCTATTTTCCCGCCATCGAGTTCCTCACCTCGGTGGCGCTCGCGGTGCTGCTGGTGGCAGGCGCGCGCCGCGTCGGCGCGGGCTCGCTCACCGTGGGCGTCGTGGCCGCATTCCTCCAGCTGCTGCGGCGTTTCTACCAGCCGCTGCAGGATCTCGCCGACAAGTTCAACACGCTCCAGCAGGCAATGGCTGCGTCGGAGCGGATCTTCCAGCTGCTCGACACCGAGCGCGTGGCGCCGGGCGACGTGCCGGAACCGACGTCGCACCTGCGCGCCGACGAGCGCGTGACGATCGCGTTCGAGGACGTGTGGTTTCACTATGGTGACGCCGACGACGGGGCGCCGGCGTGGGTGGTGCGGGGGGTGAGCTTCGTGGCGCGGCCCGGCGAGACGGTGGCCCTCGTGGGGCACACCGGCGCTGGCAAGACGACGATCGTGAACCTGCTGCTCCGCTTCTACGAGCCGCAGCGCGGCCGGATCACCGCCAACGGCGTGGACATCCGCGAGTTCCCGCTCGACGAGTGGAGGCGCCTGATCGGCTACGTGCAGCAGGACATTTTCCTCTTCGCCGCCGACGTGCGCACCAACATCCGGCTCGACGCGCAGGTGGATGATGCCGCACTCCTCGCCTCGGCGGCACGCGTGGGAGCAGACCGCGTGGTGGGTCGCCTGCCGGGCGGGCTGGACCAGGTGCTCGGCGAACGGGGCGCCACGGTGAGCGTGGGCGAGCGGCAGCTGCTCTCCTTTGCGCGGGCCCTCACGGCCGATCCGGCCGTGCTGGTGCTGGACGAGGCGACGAGCGCCGTGGACAGCGAGGCCGAGGCGGAGATTCAGCGCGGGCTCGCCGAGCTGATGCGAGGCCGGACGACGATCGCCATCGCGCATCGCCTGAGCACCATCACCGCGGCGGACGAGATCCTCGTGCTGCACCATGGTGAGGTGCGCGAGCGTGGCACCCACGCGCAGCTCCGCGCTCGTGCCGGCCTCTATGAGCGACTGTACCGGTTGCAGGCGGGTGAGGCGGGCACGCCGGCAGCGGGCTCCGCCGCGCTTGCCAGCGTTCCGGGCGCCCGATAGCTTCCGCCGTCACCGGGTCTCGGGCGCTCGCGTCGCGAAACGGTTCGCGTCGTCCGCGCCGAAGTTCGACCGCGCTTCGCCCCGCCATGCCCGTCCTCCAGCTCAACGATCAGCATTTTCCGCTCGGCGCGGGCCCGGTCAGCGTCGGGCCGGGTAGTGATGCGCACATCACGTTGCCCGGCGATCCCGCCCTGGGGGTGCAGGCGGAGATCGAACGCGCCGCTGACGGCCAGATGACCATTCGCCGCGCCGGCTCGGCCGCGCAGGTACGGGTCAATGGCGTGTCGCTCGGCGCGGAGCCGACGCCGCTGATGCACGGTGACCGCGTGGAGATCGGCGGCGTCGAGATGCGCTATGCCGACGACGCGAAGGCGGGCGCGACCCAGTTCGTGAGCGTGAGCGAGATGGCGGCGATGGCTGGAGTGCGTGCTCGCGATGCGCGCCCGACGGCGGCGTCCGGCGGCCGGCTCGTTTCCCTCGTGGACGGCAAGGAGTACCAGGTCCCGGACGGCGGGCTGGTGCTGGGGCGCGATGCGTCATGCGACGTGGTGGTCGCGCAGAGCGAGGTGTCGCGTCGCCACGCGGAGATTGCGCCGGGAGAGCTGGGCTACGTGGTGCGTGACACGAGCGCGAACGGCGTGTTCGTGAACGGCGAGCGGGTACAGGGTTCGCGGCGGCTCTCGCGCTCGGACGTGCTGCGTGTGGGCACCGAGGAGTTCCGCTTCCACGCCAACGCCGCTCCAGCTTCGCAGGCGGCGCCCACTCCCGTTGTCGCCGCGGCGCCGGTGGCGGTGTCCACCGATCAGGAGCGCGCCGCGATGATGTCGCAGCCCACGCCGCTGGCGATGCCGAAGGCGGAGGATCCGCGACCCGAGCTGGCTTCGCTGGAGATCCTGAACGAGGGGCCGACGAAGGGAACGCGCTTTCCCATCCGAAGCGCGCTCACGCACATCGGGCGTGGCGCGCACAACGACGTGCGACTGGCCGACGACAGCGTGAGCGAGACCCATGCGAAGCTTCAGCGTCGCGAGAACGGGTGGTACGTGGTGGACATGGACTCCACGAACGGCACGTATGTCGGGGGTACGCGCATTTCCGGCGAGCGACGGCTGGAGGGCACTCCCGACGTTCGATTCGGCGGAATGAAGATGCGCTTTACGCCGGCGGAGGCCGCCGAGGACGCGGAGGCCAAGGGAACTCGCGCCATTGCCTCGGTGGAGCGGCTCCGCCGAACGGTGCCGGCCGCCTCGCCGTCGCAGCCCGCACCGGTGCCGGCATCGCGCGGGATTCCAGGGTGGCTATGGGTAGTCGGTGTCCTCGCTGCCGCTGCGGCCTTCTTCATGCTCCGGGGGCGCGCGTGAAGCTTCTCCACGCAGCGCGCACGGACGTCGGGATGATCCGGTCCGGCAACGAAGACAACTTCACGGTGGACGCGGGCCCTACCCGCGGCATCTTCGTCGTCGCTGACGGGATGGGCGGTCACGCTGCGGGAGAAGTGGCGAGCGAGATGGCGGTGCGCATCGTCCAGCGCGAGCTCGCGCCGGTGCGCGACCTGGATGGCGAGGACGTGGTGCAGATGGTGGCGACCGCGCTCAAGCGCGCCAACCGTGCCATTCACGACCGTACGCTCACCGAGACCGACAAGCAGGGGATGGGCACCACCGTATCGGCACTGCTGCTCGCCGGCTCGCGCTACCTCATTGGCCAGGTGGGCGATTCGCGCGTGTACTTGCTCCGTGATGGAAGCCTGACCCAGCTCACGAAGGATCATTCCTACGTGCAGGAGCAGGTGGACGCCGGCTTCCTGACGCCGGAGCAGGCGCGATATCATCCCTACAGCAATGTCATTACCCGCTGCGTGGGCGCCGGGCATGACGTGGAGCCGGACATCTACCGTGGCGAAGCGCGTGCGGGCGACCTGTTCCTCGTCGCCAGCGACGGGCTCACGGGCATGGTGGATGATCGGCGGTTGGCGCAGCTCCTCGCGTCGCGCGCGGATCCGGATCGCAAGGTGCAGTCGCTGATCGCCGAGGCGAACGGGCGAGGCGGGCTGGACAACATCACGGCGATCATCGTGCAGGTCGTGGAGACGGGCCCGGGGTCCGACGACCCCAACCTGACCGTGGAGACGCGTCCCGTTGGCTGAGGAGGAAACGGTCGGCTCAATCGCCCAGCTCTACCTCGGTAACATCCTGTACGCGCTCGAGCTGGCCGCCACGTCGCTCGAGGAGCAGGGAAAGCCGGATGACGCCGCGTACTACCGGGGGCTGGCGAGGAAGCTGGCGGAGGCGCACGGGCGGACTCGCAGCTGAACAGTTGTCGCGAGATCCTAGTCGTGAAAGTGGCAGGACGGAGCTGACAGCTCGAACGCTCTGCCGTGCCACTCCTGACATCTCCAACTGAAACGACCGACTGCGGTTGCGAGAGCGCCTAGAGCAGCGTCCCTGCGTCCAGTCTCTCCCTGACCCTCCCAGCCGGCAGCGTCGCCAACTGCATGATCGCCTCGCGCCTGACATCCACTCGCCGGCACGCGAATACCCGCAGCCAGCGCGCGCTGCCGTAGAGCTCCTCGGAGAGCTGTGGGAGGTTGATCGCCCCCTGCCAGCCGGCGGCAGTGAGACGGCGCACGGAGCCGTCGCGGCGACTGACGGGGATGTCGAGTCCGAGCATCTGCGTCTTGGCGGGATAGTCGAGCAGCAGCTCGCCGGGCCCCATCCCCAGCTCGCGCGCGATCTGATCCTCCACCGCCACCACCAGGGCACGGTCATCGGCGATCCATTCGCCGGCGTCGGGGGGCAGTGCGGCCGCAGGGCATTCGAAGATGCGCTTGTACAGCCGGCGCTCACGCAGCGCCGCCAGCAGCGGCGAAGGCGCACGCCGCGCCAATTCCTCCAGGAGCCCTTCGTCGGTGAACGACGCGAGCGTGGCGGCGTCGAGTGAACCGGCGCGGAGCGCGCCATCCACGAGCCGCTTGTACATGGCCGTCGCGCTCCGCACGGCGTGGTGCCAGTACACGTTCCGGTACATCTGGTACTTGGCGAACAGCAGCGACTCCAGCGCCGAGAGGCCCTTCTCCGAGATGCCGACGGTGGTGACGTCGCGCTCGGGATCACGCACGAGGCGGAGCGAGTCGAGCAGGCGATCGGCGTCGATGTCTCCGTAGTTGACTCCGCACATGAAGGCGTCGCGCTTCAGGTACTCGATCTTGTCGAGGTCGAGCGAGCCGGAGATCAGACCCTGGAGCGGACTGTCGCTCTCGCCGCGGATGAGGGCCATGATGCGCTCGGGCGCGTCGCTGCCGAGCGCCTCGCGCAGGACCGCCGCCACCTCGCCGCTGGTGATCAGCGGGCGCGCCACCTCCTCGTGATGCAGTGCGCCGATCTCTTCCAGCGCATGCGAGAAGGGATAGTGCCCGATGTCGTGCAGGAGCGCGGCGCATCGCACCAGCCGGCAGACGTCGGGGCCGAGCTCCCGCTCGAGGTCACGCTCGTCGAACAGCGCCAGCGCACGCTGTGCGAGGTGATAGGCACCGAGCGCGTGCTCGAATCGCGAATGGCTCGCCCCCGGATACACCAGGTAGGCGAGCCCGAGCTGCCGCACGTAGCGCAGCCGCTGGAATGCCGGCGTGTCCACGAGCCGAAGCGCCAGCGGATCCACCCGGATGTTGTTCCAGAGCGGGTCGCGGATGATCTCGTAGGACACGCGGAGCTCGGTGGAGGACAACCTGTGAGACGTGAATCGTGAGACGTGAAACGTAACCGCGTCTGCAGTCACGTCTCACGTCTCACGTTTCACCATTCACCTGCCGTTCAGCCCGGCGGTCCCGCGTTGCGGATCTCTGCCGAGACGGTGCCGAACTTCTCGAAGTTGGTGCGGAACATCGCGGCGAGCTTCTTCGCCTGCTGGTCGTACGCGGCAGGGTCGCTCCACGTGCTGCGCGGATCGAGCACTTCGGTCGGCACGCCGGGAACGCTCTGCGGCATGGCGAGGCCGAACACGGGATGGGTGCGCGTGGCCACGTCGTCCAGCTTGCCGTCGAGGAGGGCGTGCACCATCGCTCGGGTGTGCCCGAGCTTCATGCGCTTGCCTACGCCGTACGGGCCTCCGCTCCAGCCCGTGTTGAGCAACCAGACGCGGGAGTCGTGCTCGTTGACGAGCTGACCGAGCAGCTCGGCGTACTTGGTCGGGTGCCAGACGAGGAAGACCGCGCCGAAGCAGGCGGAGAAGGTGGCCTGCGGCTCGGTGACGCCGCGTTCGGTGCCGGCCACCTTCGCGGTGTAGCCCGACAGGAAGTAGTACATCGCCTGCTCACGTGACAGGCGCGCGATGGGCGGCAGCACGCCGAACGCATCGGCGGTGAGGAAGACGATGTTGCGCGGATGTCCGCCGCGGCCCGACGGCACCGAGTTGCCGATGTAATGCAGCGGGTACGAGGCGCGCGTGTTCTCCGTGATGCTCTGGTCCTCGAAGCGCACGCGCCGCGTGAGCGGGTCGAGCACGACGTTCTCGAGGATCGTGCCGAACATCTGCGTGGTGCGGTAGATGTCCGGCTCGCTCTCCGCGGAGAGGTTGATGGCCTTGGCGTAGCAGCCGCCCTCGAAGTTGAAGACGCCCTCGGGCGACCAGCCGTGCTCGTCGTCGCCGATGAGCGAGCGGTGCGGGTCGGCGCTGAGCGTGGTCTTGCCCGTGCCCGAGAGGCCGAAGAACAGCGCCGTGTCGCCCTTCTCGCCGATGTTCGCCGAGCAGTGCATCGAGAGCACGTCCTGCTTCGGCAGGTAGTAGTTCATCACGGTGAACATGGACTTCTTGAGCTCACCGGCGTAGCGCGTGCCACCGATGAGGATCATGCGCTTCGCGAGGTTCAGCACGATGAAGGTGCCGGTGCGCGTGCCATGCCTGGCCGGATCGGACTGGAACTCCGGCGCGTGGAGCACCGTGAAGTTCGGGTCGAACGTCGGGAGCTCGGTCGCTTCCGGACGAATGAACATGTTCCGCACGAACGCCATCTGCCATGCGTTGGGCGACACGTAGCGGACCGAGAGCCGGTACTTCGGATCGGCGCCGCAGTAGAGATCCTCGACGAACAGCTCATCGCGGCCGTCGAGATATTGCTGCACGTCCGCGAGCAGTGCCTCGAAGTGCTCCGGCGAGATGGGCTGGTTGACCTTTCCCCAATCGACGTCGCCCTCGGTATTGGGCTCCTTCACGAGGAACTTGTCGTTGGGAGAGCGTCCGGTGTGCGGGGCCGTGACGCCGACGAAGGGCCCCATGTCGGCCAGCTGGCCCTCACCGCGGCGAATGGCGTGCTGGATCAGCACCGGCGCGACGAGATTCCAGTGCACCTCGCCCGACGGGTGGAGGCCCTGCGCGTCGAGGCTGCCCCGCAGCCCGGTGTCGTCCTGCGGCTTCGTCTGTGTCGCCATTGAATATGCCCTCGGTGCGGCCGGCGCGAGGGGCGCCGGACTAGAGTTTGGAGTAGACGGTCGCTGGCGCGGGCGCCGCGGCAAGAGCCGACTCGACCGACTGGGTGCGTTCCTGCGAGTCCACGACCGCGACGGCGGCCATGTTGACGATGTCCTGCACGTCGGCGCCGCGCTCGAGCACGTGCACAGGGCGTCGCATGCCGACGAGGATCGGCCCGATGGCCGTGGCCCCGCCGAGGTGGTGCACCAACTTGTAGGCGATGTTGCCCGCGCTCAAGTTGGGGAAGATCAGCACGTTGGCCTGCTCCTTCAACACGCTGAACGGGTAATCGCGGCTCAGGATCTCCGGATCGAACGCCGTGTCGGCCTGCATCTCGCCGTCCACGACGAGTGACGGGTCCCGCTCACGCAGGAGCTGCGCCGCCCGCGCCATCTTCGCCGCCTCGGGGTGCTTCACCGACCCGAAGTTGGAGAAGGAGAGCATCGCGATGCGCGGCACGATCCCCAGGGTGCGCGTGATGCGACTGGCGGCGAAGGCAATCTGCGCCAGCTGCTCGGCGGTGGGATCGATGTTCACCGTGGTATCGGCGCAGAAGACGACGTGTCGCTCGGAGACGAGCATGTACATGCCGCTCACCACCTTGGCGCTCGGATGCGCGCCGATGACCTGCAGGGCGGGGCGGATGGTCTCCGGATAGTGCATCGTCACGCCGGAGAGCAGCGCGTCCGCGTCGCCGCGCGCCACCATGCACGAGCCGAAATAGTTGCCGTTGTAGAGCTGGCGCCGCGCCTCATCGAGCGAGAGGCCCTTCCGCTGGCGGAGCTGCCACATGAAGTGCGCGTAGTCCTCGCGCCGCTCGGACGTCGCGGGATCCTCGATCTCGATCTCGTCGAGCGGAATCCGGTTCTCGGCGGCGATCGCCTCGATGCGAGCCCGGTTGCCGAGCAGGATGGGCGACGCGATACCGTCGTCCACCATGATCTGCGCGGCACGCATGATCTTCGGCTCTTCGCCCTCGGGGAAGACGATGCGCTTGGGTGCGCGCTGGGCGCGGTTGATGAGCCCACGGATGATGCCGCGCGCGCGACCGAGCCGGAGCTCGAGGCTGTCGCGGTAGCCCTCCAGGTCGATGAACTCGCGCGCCACGCCGCTCGCGACCGCCGCCCACGCCACCGCCGGCGCCACCCAGAGCAGCACGCGCGGATCGAAGGGGAAGGGAATCAGGTAGTCGGGACCGAACTGCACGTTGCGCAGCCCGTAGAGCGCGGCCACCGAGTCGGGGACGTCCTGGCGGGCGAGCGTCGCGAGGGCGCGCGTCGCCGCCATCTTCATCTCCTCGTTGATCTCCGTGGCGCGCACGTCCAGCGCACCGCGGAAGATGAACGGGAAGCCGAGGACGTTGTTGACCTGGTTCGGATAGTCGCTCCGCCCGGTGGCGATGATGGCGTCGTCGCGGACGGCGCGCACCTCGTCGGGGGTGATCTCGGGGACCGGATTCGCGAGGGCAAAGATGATCGGCCGCGCGGACATCTGCGCCACCATCTCACGGGTCACGGCGCCGGCCGCCGAGAGGCCGACGAACACGTCGGCGCCGACGAGCGCGTCAGCGATGGTGCGCGCCTTGGTCTTGCTGAGGAAGCGCGCCTTGTAGGGATCCATGTCCCCTTCCTTGCGCCCCTCGTAGATCACGCCGGCGCGGTCGCACATGATGATGTGGTCGCGCTTCACGCCGAGCCTGACGTAGTGCTCGGCCGTGCTGATGGCCGCCGCGCCGGCGCCGGAGAACACGACGCGCACGCTCCCGATGTCCTTCCCGACGAGGTCCAGTGCGTTCAGCAGGGCAGCGCCGGAGATGATGGCCGTGCCGTGCTGGTCATCGTGGAAGACCGGGATGCTCATCGTCTTCCGGAGCGTCTCCTCGATGTAGAAGCACTCCGGCGCCTTGATGTCCTCGAGGTTGATCCCGCCCACGGTGGGCTCGAGGAGCTGGCAGAACTTGATGACGTCGTCCGGGTTCTCCGAGCCCACCTCGAGGTCGAACACGTCGAGGTCGGCGAACTGCTTGAAGAGGTTGCCCTTGCCCTCCATGACCGGCTTGCCGGCGAGGGCGCCGATATTCCCGAGGCCGAGCACCGCCGTTCCGTTGGTGACGACCGCAACGAGGTTGCCCTTGGCGGTGTAGCGGTAGGCGTCTTCGGGGTTGTCCTTGATCGCCAGGCAGGGCTCGGCGACGCCGGGCGAGTAGGCGAGCGCAAGGTCGCGCTGGTTGTTGAGCGGCTTGGTGGGGACGACGGCGATCTTGCCGGGTCGTCCGCGCTCGTGGTATTCGAGGGCCTGGTCGCGTTTCGTCATACAGACTTGAAAGGTAGCCGCTCGGCACAGGGTCGTGGAGGGGCAAGGGCCTGTGGGAAGCGCGGTTACAGCGAAGTGGATTGCGCCGTCGTATCTTTGGCATGATGCCCGCTTGCTCTGCTCCATCACCTCGCCGGTCGTGGTTCCGGCGCTTCGGCCGCGTGCTGCTGCTCGTGACGCAGCTCGTGGCGCTCGTCGCGCCATTGGCGGAGGCGCACGAGGAGCGGGGGTTGAGCGCGCACGTCGAAGCGCCGCGTACCGTGCCGCACCCGGGGCATCACGCCGACAGCTGCCCGGCGTGCATGCTGCTCTCGGTGCAGGGATGCCCGGCTGCTTCGCCGCGGCTCGAGGAATTCGGCAGGGAGCGGTGCGTCGTCAATCGCCGCTCCGTGGTGCAGGTCGCGGCCCGGGGCCGGAGCGTCTCCAACTCTTCGCGAGCCCCGCCACTCGCATCGTGAGACCGTAGTCCGCCGCGGCCCATTCGCCGCCGGCGCCCACAACTCACGACAGCGAGAATGAAGATCACGACGACCGCGCTGGTCGTGCTGGCGAACGCCGGCACGCTCGCCGCGCAGACGACGTTGGCACCGCCGCGCGATTCCATCGTGCTCAGCCGTGCCGCCGCGATCGCCGCCGCACTTGCCACGAATCCCCAGCTCGACGTGGCACGCGAACAGACCGCACAGGCACGCGCCCGCCGCACCCAGGCGGTCGCGCTCCCCGATCCCGCGGCCACCCTCTCCCTCGACAACCAGCCCCGTTTCCTCGATCTCGGGCAGGCGCCCTCGAAGAACGTGGTGCTGGGGTGGCAGGTGCCCTTTCCCGACAAGTTCCGGCTGCGCAACCGGATCGCCAGCGCCGACGTGCGCTCGGCCGAGCTTTCGTACGTCGCGGCGCGGCAGTCGATCGCCGCACAGACGTCGGCCGCGTACGACACGCTGCTCCTGGCGAACCGCCACCACGCGGTGACGACGGCGAGCCGCGACCTCGCCGCGGATTTCCTCAGGAAGACGCAGGCGCGCTACCAGGGCGGCACCGCGGCCAAGCTCGACGTGATCCGCGCCCAGGTTGCGCTGGCGCAGGCCGAGAACGACCTGATCGCCAGGGCGCGCGACATCCAGACGGCGTCCGACGCCGTGGACCGGCTGATCGGCCAGCCGATCGGCACGCCCATCGCGCCGCTCGATTCGCTGGAGGTTCCACCTCCCCTCCCCGAGGTGAACGTGCTGGAGCAGGCCGCCCTCGCCGCAAGGCCGGAGCTGGCGAGCGTCGCCAGCCAGGAGGCGGGAGCTCGCGCCACCACGTCACTGGCGCGCGAGTTCTGGCTGCCCGATTTCACGCTCGGCGCGCAGCGCGACTACGGCGCGGCCGGCGCAGGTACGGGCGCGTTGTTCACGGCCGGCATCGCGCTCCCGGTGCCGATCTTCTACTGGCAGCATACGCAAGGGGAGATCGCCGAGAGCCAGCACCGGGAGCGCGAGCTCGCGGCCACCGCACGCGACGTCCGCGCGGCCGTCTCGCAGGACGTGCGCGCGGCCTTCGCTGCGGCGAGCGCCGCGCTTCGTCAGGCGGTGTATCTCCGGGACCAGCTGCTGCCATCCGCCCGTGAGGCCTATCGGGTCGCCTCCGTGAGCTACGGCCTCGGCGGCTCGTCGGCGCTCGACGTGCTGGACGCACGCCGCAACCTGCTCGATGCGGAGCTGCAGTACGCCGACGCGCTCGCGGCAGCGAACACCTCGCGCGCCGATCTCGAGCGCGCGGTTGCCGTTCCCCTTTCCTCGTTCGACGCCCAGCCACGGAAGGCTCCATGACCCGCCAGCTTCGACTAGCCGCCGTACTTGCACTCGCGGCCTGCTCGCGGGATGCAGCACCGCACGCCACC
>DASTGQ010000301.1:0-2756 GCA_035718985.1 Gemmatimonadaceae bacterium | reverse complement strand
ATTCCCGGCGGCGTCCCCACCGGACAGGTGTTCAACAACGCCGGCGCCTTTGCGGTGGGCGGCGGGAACGCGAGCTTCATCTTCGCCACCGAGAACGGCACCATCGCCGCCTGGCGAGGCGCGCTCGGCAGCACGGCCAGCACGGTGTTCACCAGCGACGGTGGCTCCTACAAGGGCCTCGCCATCGCCGGCTCGGGCGCTACCGCGCGGCTCTACGCCACCAACTTCGCCACGGGCCACGTGGACGTGCTGGACAACACGTTCAACCTCGTGAACCTGCCCGGCGCCTTCACCGATCCCAACCTCCCCGCGGGCTACGCGCCGTTCAACGTCCAGAACATCGACGGCAGCATCGTCGTCACCTACGCCGTGCGCAACGCGGCCACCGGTGACGACGTCGCCGGCGCCGGCAATGGCATCGTCGACGTCTACGACCAGAACGGCGTGCTGCAGCGACGCCTCGTCAGCAACGGCGCGCTCGACTCGCCGTGGGGGCTCGCCCTCGCGCCGAACACCTTCGGCCCGCTCGGCGGCTCGCTGCTCATCGGCAACTTCGGCGACGGCACCATCAACGGCTACGACTTCTTCACCGGCGCCATGCTCGGCACCGTCATGGGTCCGGATGGCGCACCGCTCGTGAACGACGGCCTGTGGGGACTCGCCTTCGGCAACGGCAACGCGACGTTCGATCCCAACTCACTCTACATCACCGCAGGGCTCAACGACGAAGCCGACGGCCTGTTCGCGCGCATCACGGCGACGCCGGAGCCGGGCTCGCTCGTGCTGATGGCGACGGGGCTGGTGGGGGTGGTGCTGGTGGGGCGGAAGCGTCGGGTGTAGCCCTGAGCTTCTGTACCGAGCTGCCGTCGATTGATGCCGGTCGTGCTGGTGCCTGCCACAGGTTGAGCGCAACCCTCAGGTGTTGCCAGGTGGTACTTGACAACGCCTGAGGCGGTTTCCATATTGGAAACCAACGACAGGCAGGCCTCGAGACCATGCGATGCGCATCATCACACGGTCCCGTCTCTCGCAGTTCGCGAAGGAGCACGCGGACGCGGCGGGACCGCTCAGGGAATGGGTACGTGTCACACGCCGGAAGACGTACGGCTCGCACCTGGAGGCAAGGCAGGATTTCCCCACGGTCGATTTCATCGGTCCCCGGCGCGCCGTATTCAACATTGCCGGAAACAAGTACCGATTGGTCGTGGACATGCGGTACGATCTCGGCCGGATCTACATCCGCCACATCGTGACACACGCGGTATACGACCGGCTGATGAAGCGGGGGTTGCTGTGACGCTCGCGATCGCCAGCGTCGGACGCGCCCCCGGACTATAATGGAGAACGGAGAATGGCGTCTCGGCTGCTCGACTTCTCGAAGCCTCACGTACTCCGGAACAGCCGCGAGTACCGAACCGCCATTCGCGAGATCGACGAGCTCCTCGATGCCGACCCGGCGCGTGGCAGCGAGGCATTCGATCGCCTCGAGTTTCTCTCCGTCCTGGTCGAGGCCTACGAGGACGAACATGATCCGCTCGACGAGAGCGGAGGCACCCCACAGAGCGCGGTGGCGTTCATGCTCGAGCAGAAGGGAATGACCCGCACCGATTTGCATCCCTTGATGGGCGGAAAGGCACGTGTGTCAGAATTCTTCTCCGGCAAGCGTCGCCTTTCCATGGAGCAGATTCGTTCCCTCCGGAGAGAGCTCGGGCTCCCGGCCGACCTGTTGATCGAGTAGGCGTCAGATGCTCCAGCGCGACCTCCACCAGCAGCTCCAGGCCGAGTCGCACGCCACGCGCGAGCGACTCGCGGCGCTCCTCCGGCCACTGAGTCCGGCGACGCTCGCCGAGCATCCCGAGCCGAAGGGATGGAGCATCGGCGAGGTGCTCGAGCATCTCTGCATCGTCGACGAGCTGTCCGAGCGGTCGTTCCCCGCGGTCATGCAGGGCGCACGTCCCGATGCCGCGGCGGCGCTGCGCGAGTGGAAGCCGTCGTTCCTCGGGAAGTTCATCGCCAACGCCCTGCTCGGCGAGGCGGCGACGAAGGCGCCGAAGGCGTTCCGTCCGCGCAGCTCGCCGCGCGGCGGCGTCGTCGAGGAGTTCCTCGGCCGCGAGCGGCGCTTCATCCAGGAGCTGGACGACGCGGTGCGCTACGACTGGCAGAAGCTCCGCGTCAAGTCACCCGCCCTGCCGCGCTGGGCGCCGTCGATGAACCTCGGCGACGCCATGCGCATTCACGTGGTGCACGTCAGCCGGCATGCGAAGCAGGTGGAACGGCTCGTAAGGCAGGCGACGTAGGGGCGGGTACGGGTCGGGCAAGCCCGTATTCCGTCATCCGTCGTGAGGGATCGAGTCGGTGAGTCCAGGCGGAACTACGACGGCGAACGCTGTTGACGGATGACGGACGCGAGCTCGGCGAGCCAGCCCTGGCTTCGAGCGGGTGTCACCGCCAGTCGGGCTGGAAATAGTCCTCGTATGACCCGTTCGATCCATGGAATCGCAGCATGACGGTAGCGCGATCGCTGATGCGGATGAGTCGCAGCCCCGTACCCGTACCGTAGTCGCTGTTGCGGCCTAGCAGGTACGCACCGTCGGGCGACCAGGCGATGCCCGGGCTGAGCGTCAGGGAGCTCAGCGCCGTGTTGTTCGTACCGTCGGTATTGATCACCGCGGGAGTACCATCGACGCCGTTGTAGCCGCCCGGGGTCAGGTACGCCACGCGGTTGCCGTCGGGAGACAGCCGCGGCGAGCGGGCAA
>DASTGQ010000300.1:0-10236 GCA_035718985.1 Gemmatimonadaceae bacterium | reverse complement strand
GCCCGCAACGGCTCGTTCACCCAGTCGCCGACGTACGAAGGGCTGTCGCACCTCTACGAGCACATGTTCTTCAAGGCGAACGAGAGCTATCCACAGCCGGAACAGTTCGTGGCGCGCGCTTCCGAGCTTGGTGCCGTGTTCAACGGCACGACGACGGAGGAACGCGTCAACTACTACGTCACCATGCCGTCCGACAGCACGATGCCAGGGCTCGCGTTCCTCGCCGCGGCGCTCCGCACGCCGCTCTTCCGCACCGATGAGCTGGAACACGAGCGCGCGGTCGTCATCGGCGAGTATGATCGCCAGGAATCGAATCCCTTCTACGCGCTGACGACTGCCACCGGCAAGGCGCTCTGGGGATCGGCATGGAGCCGCAAGAACCCGCTGGGGGAGCGTGCGGTCATCCTGCGCACCACCCCGGACCAGATGCGCACCATCCAGCACAAATACTACGTGCCGAACAACGTGGCGCTCATCGTCACAGGCGACGTCGTGCCAGACTCCATCTTCGCCGCCGCCCACCGGTTGTTCGACGACTGGCCGCGCGCAGCCGACCCGTTCGTCACCGACCCGATCCCGCCGGTACCTCCGCTCGCCACCAACAAGGCCGTGGTGGTGGAACAGCCGGTAAATACGGTGCTCGTGATGCTGCAATGGCAGGGGCCGGGCGCCCATGCCGATCCGGCGGCGACGTACGCCGCCGACGTGTTCTCCGACGTACTCAATCAGCCCGGGTCCCGCTTCCAGCGCGCACTCGTGGACAGCGGGATCTGGCAATCCCTGCTCGTGAACTACTACACGCTCAATCAGGTGGGTCCGATCACGATCAGCGGCGAAGTGGCGCCCGGCAAGCTGCGCGCAGCGATTGCAGCGCTGGACCGGGAACTGAGCGATGTCGTGAAGCCGGGCTACATCACCGCCGACGTCGTGAACGGCGTGAAGCAGCAGCGCATCGTCGGCACGATGGAGAGCCTCGAGCGCGCCAGCGGCTTCGCGCACGAACTGGGCTTCTGGTGGGCGGTCACCGGGATGGACTACTTCTTCGGATACAACGACACGATGGCGAAGCAGACACCGGCCGATCTGCAGGGTTACGCGACCCGCTACATCGTCGGGCATCCGCGGGTCACGGGCGTGCTGCTCTCGCCCGAAACGCGCAAGGCGATCAATCTCACGGAAGCCGAACTCACGGGAGCGACGCGATGATGACGCGCATCCCTTTCCTGGCGCTCGTGGCAATGCTCGGCACGGTGGCGCCAGCCGGCATCACCACCTCGGACACGCGGCCGACCGAACCCGCGGCCGCGGCCCCCGACACTGCGGAAACAACCCGGTTTGTCGTTGACGGCATTCCGGTGATCCTCCGTCGCAACACGTCGAATGACGTCGTGGCCGCGAATCTCTACCTCCTGGGCGGGACGCGGCAGCTTACGCCGCCGACCGCGGGGATCGAAGCACTGCTGCTCGTGGCGAGCGAGCGCGGCACGAAGAAGTATCCCGGCGCCGAGGTGCGTCAGCGCTTGGCGCGGCTGGGGAGTTCCATCTCGCTCGAAGCGAACGAGGACTGGAGCCAGATCGACCTGCATGCCATCCGCAGCGGCTTCGACTCCACCTGGGCAATTCTCGCGGACCGGGTGATCGAGCCGACGCTGGCACCGGCCGAGGTGGCGCTCGTGCGCGACCAGATGATCGCGGCAGCACGGCAGCGCGGGGAGCAGCCGGATGACGCAGCCACGCAGATGGCGGACAGCCTGCTCTATCTCGGTCATCCATATGCCCTGGCCGCCATGGGGACGCCGGCGTCGCTTGCTGCGATCACCGTGCCGCAGCTCCAGCGCTATCATGACGAGCAGTTCGTGACCTCGCGCATGCTGCTCGTGGTCGTTGGCAATGTGGACCGGCCGCACATCGAGCAGCTCGTGCGCGGCACGCTCGCCACGCTTCCTCGCGGATCGTACCGCTGGACGCCACCACCGCCGCCCCCAGTTGGCGGGCGCGCCATCGCATTCGACGATCGTGCGCTGCCGACGAACTACCTGCTCGGCTATGCGCCGGGGCCCGCGGCGAAGGACCCGGACTACACGGCGCTGCGAGTCGCCACTGCGGTCCTCTCGGGCCGGCTGTTCACGGAAGTGCGGTCGCGCCGCAACCTCAGCTATGCCGTGGAGTCGCCCTTCCTGGAGCGCGCATATGGCGTCGGCGGCCTGTACGTCACCACGGTGGATCCCAACGCCGTGTTGCGAATCATGCGCTCCGAGCTGAACGACCTGCAGACCGGTGAAGTCGAATCCGAGGGCCTCAAGCGCCTCGTGCAGCAGTTCATTACCGAGTACTACCTCAAGAACGAGACGAACGCCGACCAGGCGAACGAGCTGGCCCGCGCCGAGCTGTACGAAGGCGACTACCGAAACGCCGATCGCCTGATCGACGAGCTGCGCCGCGTCACGCCGGCCGACGTGGAGCGTGCAGCACAGAAGTATCTGGTCAACTTCCGCTTCGCCTACGTGGGAGACACCACCAAGGTGGACCGCGCGCTTCTCTCGCGCTTCTAGCCAGCGCGCCGGCGCCCGTCAGCGCGCTGGCCGGCCGGTGCGAGCGGCGAGCGCGGCGCGCACATCATCCAGCGATGCGCCGACGGCGCGAAGTGCGACGAGCGTGTGGTAGACGAGGTCTGCGGCCTCCTCGGCGGCGCGCGACGGGTCGACATCGACACACGCCACCACGAGCTCCGCAGCTTCCTCGCCCAGTTTCTTGAGGCGCAGGTTCCGGTCGGAGAGAAGGCGCCGCGTGTAGCTCGGCGTGTCGTCGATCTCCATGGAGTTCTGCCGCTTTGCGATGGTGGCGTCGAGTGCAGACAGAATGTCAGCGTCCACGGCGTCCTCGCCGAAGCATGACACGGCACCCGTGTGGCAGGCTGGACCTGCCGGCACGACGCGCGCAAGCACGGCGTCGCCGTCGCAGTCCGACGTGAGCGAGACGACGCGCTGCACGTTTCCGCTCGTGGCCCCCTTGTGCCAGAGTCCGCGCGTGCGCGAGCGGTAATGCATCTCGCCAGTGGTGATCGTGCGCTCGAGCGCCTCCCGGTCCGCATGTGCGAGCATGAGCACCGCTCCCGTGCGAGCATCCTGCGCAACGACGGTGACGAGCCCGTTTCCCTTGGTGAAGTCCAGCGTATCCAGCTCCAACATCTCAGAAGTCTCCCTTGCCGGAAAGCAGCGCGCGCGTCTCGGACGCGAGTGCCGCGTTCGTGGCGATGGCGCTCCCGCCGAATGCCGTCGCGCGACCGGACCAGTCAGTGAACACGCCACCTGCCTCGACGATGATCGGCTGCAGTGCCGCCGCATCCCAGGGCGAGAGTACGGGGTCGCACATAATCTCCGCTCGTCCCGTCGCGACCAGCAGATAGCCGAAGCAATCTCCCCATGAGCGCGACACCTCGACGCGCTCCGACAATCGCTCCCAGCCACGTCGGCGCTCGCGATGCTCGGTAAAGCGTTCGTCCGTGGTGAGTGCCGTCGATGCCGCGAGATCGTTCACGGAGGACACGGAGCACCGCTGACCATTCCACCAGCAGCCGGCGCCCGGCGCCGCGATCACGATTTCCTCAACTACGGGAAAGTATGCGGCCCCCGCGAGCACGTCGTCGCCCTCGCACAGGGCCACGAGCGAGCCCCACAACGGTACGCCACGCACGAACGACTTGGTGCCATCGATGGGGTCGATGATCCAGCGCCGGCGTGCGCCGGCTCGCTCCTCGCCGAACTCCTCGCCGAGCACGCCGTCCTCCGGGAAAGCACGGCGCACCCAATCGCGTGCCGCCTGCTCTGCCGCGCGATCGGCGGCCGTGACTGGAGAGCCGTCCGCCTTCCGCTCCACGCTCAGCGCCGACCGATAATGACGAAGCGCGACTCCGCCGGTGAGGCGGGCGAGCGATTCGATGACGGCGAGCAGGTCGTCCGGTGCTGGCGAACCCTGGCGCGCGGTCATGCGGCGCGGACCGGCAGTCCCGCGTCGGCCACCGCGCGCTTGATGGCGTGGACGGTGGTCACACCGTCATGCAGGATGCCGGCGAGCAGCGCGGCCTCCGCACCCGCCTCCAGCGCCTCGCAGACATCGGCCGCCGAACCGGCGCCGCCCGAAGCCACCACGGGAACTGTCACCGCGCGCGCGACCGCTCGAGTCAGCTCCACATCGTACCCGGTGCGTGCACCGTCGCGATCGATGCTCGTGAGGAGGATCTCCCCCGCGCCACGCGCCACGCACTCCTGCGCCCACGCGACGGCGCCAAGCTCCGTCCGTTCGCGTCCGCCCTTCACGTAGACACGCCATGTGTCGCCATCACGCTTCGCATCGATGCTCGCCACAACGCACTGTGCACCGAAGCGCTCGGCCGCCTCGGTCATCACCGCCGGGCGACGCACCGCAGCCGAGTTGATACTGACCTTGTCGGCTCCAGCGCGCAGCGCGAGCCCGACGTCGTCAGCGGACCGAATGCCCCCGCCCAGTGTGAGCGGCACGAACAGCCGCTCCGCCGTTCGCCGCGCGACATCGAGCAACGTGGCGCGCTCCTCGGCGCTCGCGGCGATGTCGAGGAAGACCACTTCGTCCGCACCTTCCGCCTCGTAGCGCGTCGCCAGTGCCACCGGATCACCGACGTCGCGCAGGTTCACGAACCCCGTCCCCTTCACGACGCGGCCGCCCTGCACATCGAGGCACACCACGATTCGCCGCGACAGCATCGTTCAGCCCTCCGTCGCGCGCAGCGCCACGCTGCCCTTGGTGCTGAAGACGGCTCCCGTATCCACGAGTGCGTCGCGCACGGAGAGGCCGAGCGCCTTGAACGCCGCTTCGACGATGTGGTGACGGTCGCGGCCGCGCAGCACCCGGAGGTGCAGCGTGGCTCGCGAATGGTCGCTGAAGGAGCGCATCCAGTGATCGTACAGGGTGCTCGGCAGTGGGCCCCGGTAATACGGTCGTCCGCCGAGGTCGAGCGCGCAGTGCACCAGTGCGTCATCCATCGGAATAGTCCGGTCGCCATATCGCGCCGCGGTCTCCGGAAGGATGGCCGCCACCGCCGCCCCCACGCAGATCGCCACATCCTCGATCAGGTGGTGCGGAAGGTCGCCCGAAGCCTGCAGGCGCAGGTCGAGCCCGGCGTAGCGCGTGAAGGTGACGAGCATGTGATCCAGGAAGGGCTGGCCCGTGGACACCACGGCCTCTCCGCGTCCCGGTGCGAGCTCGCAGCGGATATTCGTCTCTTTCGTTTCGCGAACGATGACCGTCATGAATCCTTCCTGGTGTGAAAGCGCGATACCTCGGTCATTGGCCGAACTCCCCGGCCACCACGACGGGATCGAGCGCGCCCGTATAGAGCGCCATCCCGATCACCACGCCGGCCACGCCACGGTGCTCGAGGGCGCGCAGGTCCTGCATGGACGCAACACCCCCCGCGGCGAACACCGGGAATCGCGACGTCTCGGCGACGTCCTCCATCAGTGGCAGGTCGGCCCCTTCGAGTCGTCCCTCACGATGCACGGCCGTCACGAGGAGGCCGCCGAGCGGGTAGGCGTTGAGTGTCTCTACCGCATCGAGAATGTCGAGCGGGAGCGTACGGACCCACCCCCGCGTCGTGACGCGTCGCTCGCGCACGTCGCACGCCACGACGATCTCACCCGGATGACGCGCTGACAGCTCGGCGATCCAGTCTTCTTCCTCGAGGGCGCGCGTCCCGACGATGATGCGGCTTGCCCCGGCCTCGAGCAGCTCCACTGCCTGCTCGTCGGACCGGACGCCCCCGCCGACTTGCACCGGGACGCTGCTGTCGGCGAGGATCTCGTGCACGAGCTCACGATTGGAGCCGCGACCGGTGGCCGCGTCGAGATCCACGACGTGCAGCCACGAAAACCCGTAGCGCGCCCACGAGGCCGCAACTTCCACTGGATCGTCGAGGCGAACGCGCTCCCGCTGGAAGGATCCACCAACGAGCTGGACACAGGCGCCTTCGCGCAGGTCCACGGCCGGAATTGCGATCACGTCGTTCTCCTCCACGCTGGGGCGGACGCCAACAGCGCGCGCAGGAAGCGCACGCCGTCCGCCGAGCTCTTCTCCGGGTGAAATTGCACACCGACGGCACTTCCCGCGCGCACGACGGCAGGAAAGCGATCTGCCTCATGCGTAGTCCATGCTTCGACTACGGACTCGCTCGTGGGACGGCAGGCAAAGCTGTTGGCGTAGTAGACCGTGGATGGAAACGCGATCGCCACGCCGGCTGAACGCGATGACTCCACGCTGTTCCAGCCGATGTGCGGCACGCGCACGGCACGCAGCCGATCCACGCGGCCGGCGATGACGCCAAGGCCGGCGCCCTCCCCTTCCTCGCTCTCGTCGAACAGTAGCTGCATTCCGAGACAGATACCGATCACGGGAAGCCCTCCGCGAATCGCTTCCCGCATGGCGTCACGCCCGGGGGCGAGCCGGTCGGCCGCCGCCCCGAAGGCTCCCACACCGGGGAGCACGAGCACATCCGCCTCCGTGGCGCGCAGCGGATCGGTCTCGACGACGACGTTCACACCCGGACCAGCGAGCGCCTTGCAGAGCGAATGGAGGTTGCCGGCACCATAGTCGAAGAGGTTCACGCGCATGTGAGGGCCTCGCTCAGCGTGTCGAGGAATCGCTGCATGAGGGGCCATGGTCCGACAGCGACACGCAGCGCAGCGCCGTCGGCGTCGGCGAGCGCGCGCGACTCGCGAGGCAGGCCGATGAAGCATCGTACCAGTACGCCTCGCGCACGGAGCTGCGCGGCGAGCCGCGCGGCGTCGCGAGTGGGGATGCACAGGAAGTTGGCGGCGGACGGAAGAGGACGCAGGCCGAGCTCGCAGAGCGCGCGACTCAACCGCTCGCGAATCTCGACCGCGAGCGCCGCATGCTCGCGAACCCAGCCAAGAGCGTCGCTCGCGTCCATCAGTGCCGCGCGTGCCGCGCGCTCGCCAGGAACGGTCACTTTGTATGGACCGCGTGCACGTTCCACTATGTTCACGATCGCCGCTGCTCCCGCGGCGTAACCCACGCGAAGACCGGCGAGGCCGAACGCCTTGCTGAAGGTGCGCACGACGAGGAGCCGTTCGTGGCGACTCACCAGATCGGCGAAGCTCTCCGGTGCGAACTCGGCGTATGCTTCGTCGAGCAGCACCACCCCGCTGGCGCGGCTGGCGACAAACTCCACCCGCTCGCGCGAGATCGGCGTGCCCGTGGGGTTGTTGGGTGCGCAGAGATAGGTGAGCTTCGCGTTGGCGGCAACAAGTTGCTCCGCGTCGATGTCGAACCTGTCGTCGAACGACACGGGCACCGGAGCGAGCCCATTCAGTCGCGCGAAGAGCGGGATCATGGAGAACGTCGGCGTCGAGAAGGCGATTCGGTCGCCGGGCGAGCCGAACGCGCGCATCGTCGCGTCGAGCACGTCGTCGGAACCGCAGCCCGTGACGACGCGAACTCCAGGGGTGCCGCCCAGGCCAAGGTAACCGAGCAACGCCGGCGCGAGCGCCTCGGAGCGCGCGGATGGATAGCGCGACACCAGGTCGGATCCGGACTCGGCAACGGCGCGCAGTGCAGCGGGCGGTGCGCCCCACGCATTCACGCTGTCGCTCAGGTCTACGCCGTCCGTGACGGCGTCGGGAGCGTAAAGGGGAAGTCGGCGGACGTCGTCGCGCGCGAGCGACTCGAGCATGGATGCACTGGCGGTCATGCGATGCCTCCGGCGGTCCACGCTCGGGCGGCCAGCGCATGACCGGGAAGCCCCTCGGCGTCGGCAAAGGCGCCGACATCTGCCGCGAGGCGCGCCGCCGCTTGAGGACTCACCCGTTGCCAGGTGGTCCACCGCACGAAGTCCAGCGTCGAGAGCCCCGAGTACGACCGGGCAAGCCCACCCGTGGGCAGGACGTGATTCGCGCCGGTCATGTAATCACCGAACGCCACCGAGCTGCTCGCTCCCACAAATACGGTTCCGGCCCCCCGGAGCTGCGCGAGCACGGCGTCCGGTTCTGCGACGAGCAGCAGCAGGTGCTCTGCCGCGTACGCGTTGGCGAGAGCAACGCCGTCAGCAAGGTCGTCCACGACGAGTACGGCACCCTGCCCGGCCAGCGCAGCGGCAGCGATGCCGGCACGCGGCTGCAACGGGAGCTGCGTCGCGAGCTCCGCCATGATCCGACGCGCCAGGCCCACGTCGGTGCAGAGCGCCACGACGGCAGCCAGCGGGTCGTGCTCGGCCTGCGCCAGCAGCTCCCGTGCAACGAGCGCAGCATCCGCCGACGCGTCACACAGCACGAGCAGCTCGCTCGGACCTGCGGGCGAATCTATGGCCACGGCAGTTGCGACCTGGAGCTTAGCTTCCGCCACGTAAGCGTTGCCCGGCCCGACGATGCGATCCACGCGCGGCACGCTGGCGGTGCCGAAGGCCATGGCGGCAATGGCTCCAGCGCCGCCAAGGGCGAATACGCGATCCGCGCCGGCGAGCGCCGCTGCGGCGAGCACGACGTCCGATGGGCGGCCGGTCGAACGATCGGGCGGCGAGCAGAGGACAATCTCTTCCACGCCCGCCACGCGTGCCGGCACGACGCCCATCAGGACGCTGCTCGGGTACGCGGCGCGGCCGCCCGGCGCGTACACGCCGACGCGGGTCAAGGGATCGGGACGCCGGCCGATCAGGATGCCAGGCTCGCTTTCCGTTTCCTGCGGCGACGGCAGAAAGGCGCGGTGCACGCGCTCGAGGTTGGCGGCCGAGCGCTCCATGCTTCGGCGGAGCGCGGGATCGAGCGCGTCGAGCGCCGCCTGGCATGCGGCGCTCGGTACCTCGAGCGACTCCAGCGTTACGCCGTCGAACTCTGCCGCCAGCGCGCGGAGCGCCGCGTCGCCATTCGCGCGCACCCGCTGCACGATGCTCGCGGTTCGCTCACGGATCGTCACATCATCCGCACCACGCGAACGCTCGACGAGGGCACGTTGGCTCTCGGGCGTCAGGTCACCGTAGCGCCCGGACCAGCGCAATAGAGATGGATCGATGCTGGTGCTCATGACATCAACCGCTCGATGCGCGTGACGAGAATCCCCTCGGCGCCGAGCGCCTTGAGGTCGGCCACTGTGCGATAGATGGTGGCGGCAGACACGACGGCGTGGACGGCGACGTGCTCGCCGCCGTTCAGGATGTCGATGACGGTCGGGCCATTGAGCCCCGGCACCACCCTGCGTACGTCGTCGAGCCGCGCCCGCGGAACGTTCGCCATCACGTAGCGGCGACTGCGTGCGGCGATGACGCTCGTAAGCGCCGCCACCAGCTCGTCGAGCGCGCGCACGCGTGAGGCGTCGCGACGCGTGTCCGGCGCGGTGATGAGGCGACTGGAGGACTCCAGCACGGTGGCGATCTCGCGCAGGCCGTTCACGCGAAGCGTGGACCCAGTGGACACGAGATCCACGATGACGTCGGCGATCCCGATGTGTGGCGCGATCTCCGCGGCGCCTGACACGGGCACGACCTCGACCGACTGGCCGCGCTGCTCGAAGAACCGGCGGGTGAGGCGCGGAAACACCGTGGCCACCCGCGTGCCTGGCGCGAGGTCATCGAGGGAGTCGAGCCGTGATTCCTCCGTCGCTGCGACAGCGAGATGGCAACGCCCGAACTGGAGGTCGGCGAGCTCGTCGAGGTCGCGTCCTGATTCCTGAATGAGGTCGTAGCCGGTTACCCCGGCGTCGGCGGCACCGTCGGCAACGAACTCCGGGATATCCTGTGCGCGAACGAAGAGCGCCTGAAACTCGCCGCCGAGGGAGGCGGTGAGGGCGCGTGGGCCTGCGGCGCGGATCTCGAGGCCGGCGTCTGTGAACAGCTCGCGCGCTTCCTCGGCGAGGCGTCCCTTGTTTGGCAGGGCGATACGAAGCATGGACTTGGCCAGTGCGGCCTGAACAGGGTACGGCGGCCGGCGCAGCAGTGCCGGCAACGAAAAAGGCCCGTCCGGATGGACGGGCCATGGGTCGACCGGCTGTAGTGCCGGGAGGTGAAAGTCCGCTACCCGTGCACGCGCGCGTCGTCCCGACCCGTCAGGCCGTGATGATGGTGCAGGTGATGCGCGCGGAAAGCAGACATGCCAAGAAATGTAATGAGTGGTTTCGGCATT
Organism: Gemmatimonadaceae bacterium; assembly: GCA_035718985.1. GTDB lineage: Bacteria > Gemmatimonadota > Gemmatimonadetes > Gemmatimonadales > Gemmatimonadaceae > AG11. The sequence goes on along the minus strand of DASTGQ010000300.1, from coordinate 76 downwards.
CGTCAACGCTGCGGCGCGCGCTGTGCACGCCACCGGCTGACAGGGTTCGCGCCGAATTGCGCCACGCCCTGCTTGT
>DASTGQ010000299.1:0-3714 GCA_035718985.1 Gemmatimonadaceae bacterium | reverse complement strand
ATGGGCGAAGAGGGACTCGAACCCCCGACATCCTGCGTGTAAGGCAGGCGCTCTAACCAACTGAGCTATTCGCCCGGCGAACACTTGCACGAGCGAAGCCATCGCCGGCCGCGCCCGCCAGGTAGATATCAAATATGTGACGTGGCAGCTCGGTCGCCTACTTCAGGATCGCGATCGGAACCAGGACGCAGTACCCCGCCACGAGCAAGATCGGTGCAATCGTGGTCCCCCCTCGGGCGAGGTCCGCGTAGCCCAGGAGAATCGTTACGGCTGCGATTGCCCACCAGAGCCAGGGCCGCGAGGTCGTCGGCGTGTCCGTTTGTGCCATGAGCGCGTAGTGTACGACGGGCTCATGGACGTGTCAAGCAACGCTCCCGTCGTCGCTTACGTCGCTTGCGCGCCCTTCGATGCCGGCGTCGGCCTCCCCGAGCAGGAAGGCGATCGCGCTCGCCTGGGCGGCCCGCTCCGCCGCGGCCTCCGAGGCGACCATGGCCGCAAGCCGCTTCCGGTCCCGCAAGCGGCGCGCGATGAAGAATGGCAAGACCAGGACGCTGACGACGAAGAGCACCAGGGACATGTCGGCAACCACCGCCAGCGCGCCGTAGCGCCGTCGGGTGCGCGACTGATACTCCTTCTCGAAGCCGGCCAGCGTCATGCCGAACGCCCGGCGAACGGCGGCGTCCATGGAGCCGGTGCGCTTCCAGTATTGGAAGAACAGCGAGAGCCCGCGCTGGGGGTCGAGCGACGCGAGGTCGGAAACGGCACGGTAGCTCAGCGCGTACGCCGACTGGGCCATCGCGCTGCCGCCGCCAAAGCTTGCGTCCAGCTCGTCGAGCGTGGGCGCGCCCCGCAGGGCCAGCGCTACGTTCGCCGCCAGCGCGTCCTCCCGCTTCCATTCGCGCGCCGCGAAGCTGGCATATCCCTCGTCGAACCAGCGCGGCGGCAGGTCCGCAAGCTGTTCGTGCAGTGCCAGGTGCGCGAGCTCGTGCCGCAGCACGAGTTGCGGATCGCCGGCGTCGGTGCCGGCAGAGCTGCCCTGCATCACGACGCGCCGCAAATCGGGAAATGTCAGCGCGGAGCCCCATTCGGGGGCGTCCGTCCCCGCCCAGGCGCGAAAGCGCGCCGCGTCCGGGGCAATGGCGATCAGCACACGCTGCCGCGGGCGGGGCAGCCAGGGGAACGTGTCGGTACGTGCCGCGTACGCGAGCAGCGAGTGCGCCAGCGCCCCGTCGCGGGGAAAGTAGACGGCGGTGAACCGACCGACATCGAGACGCTCTGGCGCGTCGTCCTGTGCGCGCAACGGGTGCGCGAACAGTGTCGCACCCAGTGCGGCGAGCAGCGTTACGGCTCGCCGCCCGCTTCCACGGTCAACAGGACTTCCGCGCAGCGCTTTCCCCACGGATTGAACTTGTTCGCTGCCGCACCCTCGCGCCACGTGCGCAGGGCCTCGTCGTGCTGGCCGTTGAACCAGAAGGCACGGCCAAGCTCGTAGTAGGCCTCGAGCAGGTTGGGTCCCAGGGCGATGGTCTTCTGGAAGAAGGTCTGCGCATCCTCGAACATGTCGCGCTCCAGATAGACGAGGCCAAGGTAGAAGTGCGCGTAGAGCGTGGCCTTGCGATCACTGTTCAGGCGGATGGCGCGGGAGAGGTGCTCGATGGCTTCGCCGAAGATGCGCTTCTTCAGGCAAATGTAGCCGACGTTGATGCGGGCGAGCGCGTTGGCCGGCTCGCGCATGAGGACTTTCTGGAACTGCATCAGCGCCGCGTCGTACTTCTCCTGGAGCATCTGCGCCCACCCCAGCAGCGAGACGGCCTGCGGATCATCCGGCGCGAGCTGAAGCGCCCGCTGCAGCGACTCCTCGGCGCCCGCATAGTCCCCGAGCGAGATGCGGCTCCAGCCCTTTTCAATGAACGTGGACGCGCCGATGTGATCGGCGACGATGGGACGATCCGCGCTGAATTCCGGCGCAGCACTCGCCTCGAGCGACTTCCACCGCTCGACCAGCGCCTTGGCCTCATCGCGAACGGCGGACAGCTCGGTGAAGTCCTGCTCCAGCGCCTTGCCGAGCGCGATCAGCTCTGCGCGAAGGTCGTCGCGGTGAGCAGCGGCATCGGGTGCGTCCAGCCGCGCGGCGAGCGCGGTGACGCGCGCCCGGTGCGCGGTGGCGCACTCACCCATTCGCCAGCTCCTTGGCGCCTGCCTCCTGGAGCGCGATGCGCTCCGTGGATGACAGGAGGTGCTCGACGTCCAGATAGATGAGGAGGCGATCGCCGCGGCGGATGATTCCCTTCACGTACTCGCGCGCCAGGCCTCTGAACAGCTTCGGAGGCGCCGAGAGTGCCGCCCGGTCGAAGGGCACGACCTCCGTCACGCCGTCCACCACCACGCCGATCCACTCGCCCGACACGTTGAGCACGAGGATGCGCGTCTCGGCAACGGCCGGCGTCGGGGCGAGCTCGAAGCGACGGCGCAGGTTCACGACGGGAACGACGCGCCCCTGGTAGTCCATCACGCCTTCGATGTACGCGGGCATGTCGGGGACGCCGGTAGGCGGCGCATATCGCAGCACGCGTTCCACGGCGAAGATGTCCGCGGCGAAGAGATCCTCGCCGAGACGGAACATCACGAGCTTGTCGGCGGCGGCAGTCATGTGGATTCCCGCAGAGAGGTGGCCTGGCAGGCGGCCAGTAGAGCGTCGGTATCGATCAGCGAGCACAATGCGTCGCCCAGGCGCACGACGCCGAGCACCACGCCAGCCGCCGCGACGCTGGGTGCCTCGCGCAGGTGTGTGAGATCGAGCGTGCGCGCGTCCTCCACGTCGTCGATGACGAGCGCGAGGCGCGACCGGCGACGGCGGAACACGAGTGCGCACGCTCCCGTGGCGTGGGACACGCCGAGCGGGAGGCGCGGCGAGTAGACGGACGTCAGTGTCTCACGGACCGTGATCACTCCTTCCATTGCCGAGGGCATCTCGGGCACGTGATGCACCGCGGAGAGCTCGATCGCCTCCTCCACGCTCGCGAGGTCGATGCCGAAATGCTCGCCGCCCACCGTAAACAACAGGACCTCGGCAAGGCCTTCACGCGCACGGGCTTTCTCACGAAGCGGACGACGGTCCGGCTCGGGCTCGGCGACGGGTTCACGAGCCGGCGCTGGCACGAGTCGCTGGGCAAGTGCGGCGTCCGCCTCGGCAGCCTGTGCACGCTCTTCCGCGACGCGGGCTTCTCCGGCCAGCTGTTCCGCCGCGCCGGCAGCGGCAAGCGCCCGTGCCAGCTCGAGGGGAGCGGCATGGCGCCGCCGCACCGCCGGCGTCACCGCCGTCATCGGGCGCGACGGCGTGGGCTCGCTTGCGCGGACCTTTCGCTTGCCCGTCATCCTGCGTCGCTCCAGCCGCGCTCTGCCACGATTCGAATCTCCAGTGAATGGAACTCCCTGCACGACGAGTGGCGGCGGCAGCGGGTTACCGTCGCGCGGCGGCCGCCAGCTCCACCACCGCGTCCGCCACGCCCGTCAGCGGCACGACACGCTCGGCGCCCGCGCGCTGCAGCGCCGCCTGCGGCATGCCGTAGATGGTGGACGTCGCCCGGTCCTGCACGACTCCCGTTCCCCCCGCAGCGCGAATCGCGCTCAGGCCGTCCGCTCCGTCTCGTCCCATGCCCGTGAGCACTACCCCGACGACGGCGCTGCCGAAGCACTCCACCGCCGATCGGAACA
>DASTGQ010000298.1:0-2470 GCA_035718985.1 Gemmatimonadaceae bacterium | reverse complement strand
CCGCGGGACGATGACCCTCCCCGCCGAGCTGCGCATCACCTACGACGATGGTACGGCCGAGTCGGTGCGCCTGCCGGTGGAGATGTGGAATCTTGGCCCACGCTTCGCGTATCGTGTCAGCTCGTCGAGGCGCGTGCGGCGCGTCGAGATCGATCCGCGACGCGTGCTCCCCGATCTGCAACGCGCCAACAACTCCTGGGGGAGGACTCCATGATGGCACGCCCTGGCCTCGCGCTCGCCGCACTCGCGCTCGCGTCCCTCACCGCCTGCGATTCGGGCTCCCGCATTCCCGGCCTCGGCGGCAGCGGGAACAGCGCGGTCATCCGCATCGTCAACACGACCGGCGGTCCAATCGACCTCACCAGCAACGGCCAGGTTGTCGGCGGGAATGGCTACGTGAATGCCGGTGCCACGAGCGCCTGCATCAACGTCGACCCGGCAACCTCCACGATCGGCTTGCGTGAACAGGGCGCCACCGGCGAGGTCACCGACTTCGCGCCCGTGCTCACCCCACAGGTCCACTATACCGTCGTGGCCTATGCCTCCGTTCTTGGCTCCGCGAGAGCGCTCGCGCTCCCCGACCAGTTCACGCCCACGAGCGGTCTTGCCGCGCTTCGCGTCGTACACGTCGCGCCTGCCCTGGGTTCGGTCGACGTCTACGTCACGCCGGTCGGCGCCGCACTCGGCATCCCGAGCGCCGTCGGCGTCGGGTATGCTGGCAACACCGGCTTCTTCGACGTGAATCCCGGCACGAGCCAGGTGCGCTTCACCACGACGGCGTCGACGGTGCTGGCGTTCGACGCTGGTCCGGTTACGCTCGTGCCCGGGCAGCTCTACACCATGGTGCTCTCGAGCCCCAACAGTGCGCTCGCGTCGCCCGTCGCGACACTCGTCCCATCCTGCTGACGCGATCGTCAAACCGGCTGGACAGTTCCGCGCTCATTCGTATGGTCCCCTCGCGACCCGCCAGGAGGCACGATGCGTCGGCTCGCCGCCGTCGGGGAGTCCACGGCCGTGATGACCAGGGTGGAAGCGCTCGCGCGCCCCACCCTCGTGTCCGGCGAGTACGTCAATTGCGGATCCACGCGCGCGCTCGAGAAGCGGTTCTTCGACATCCTAATCGCCGAAGTGAACCGCTGAGCTCACACCAGACATACCACGCTTGGCGACACGCGAAGGTCCCCAGCTCACCAGAGCGCTCCGCAGCCGCAACTTCCGCCTCTTCTTCAGCGGACAGAGCATCTCGCTCGTCGGCACCTGGATCACGCGCGTCGCCACCAGCTGGCTGGTCTACCGGCTCACCGGCTCCCTGCTCCTGCTCGGCATCGTCGGCTTCGCCGGCCAGATCCCGACGCTCGTCCTGTCGCCGTTCACCGGCGTGCTCGTGGACCGCTGGAGCCGGCACCGCCTGCTCGTCGTCACGCAGGTGCTGTCCATGCTCCAGTCGCTGGCGCTCGCCCTGCTCGTGTTCAGCGACCGCATCACCGTGGCGTGGATCATCGTCCTCCAGGTAGCGCAGGGCGTCATCAACACCTTCGACACGCCAGCCCGTCAGGCGTTCGTCGTCGAGATGGTGGAAGACCGCGCCGACCTTCCCCACGCCATCGCGCTCAACTCGTCGATGGTGAACGCCAGCCGCATCATCGGCCCCAGCATCGGCGGCGTGGTGATCGCGGCAGTCGGTGAGGGCTGGTGCTTCATGGCTGACGCCATCTCGTACCTCGCCGTCATCGCATCGCTCCTCGCCATGACGGTGCAGGAGCGAGAGCACCCGCCGCGCACGACGAGCGCGCGCGAGGAGCTGATGGACGGCTTCCGCTACGTCTCGCGCTTCCTGCCGGTGCGCTCCGCGCTCACCCTGCTGGCGCTCATCAGCCTCCTCGGCATGCCGTACAGCGTGCTGATGCCGGCCATCGCCACCAACGTGCTCCATGGCGGCGCGCACACGCTCGGCTTCCTCATGACGGCGTCCGGCGTGGGCGCGCTCGCTGGCGCGCTCTTCCTCGCGGCGCGGCGCAGCGTGGTCGGGCTGGGCCGCGCGATGTTCGTCTCCGCCATGGTGTTCGGCGTGGGGCTCGTGCTCTTCGCGATGTCGAAAGTGCTCTGGCTCTCGCTCCTCATCCTGCCCATCGTCGGCGCTGGCATGATGATCACCATGGCCTCCACGAACACCATCGTGCAGACCATCATCGAGGAGCGGATGCGCGGCCGCGTCATGGCGTTCTACACCATGGCCTTCCTCGGCACCGCGCCCATCGGCAGCCTCCTCGCCGGCATCGTCGCCGAGCGGATCGGATCGGAGGCCACCATCCTCGCCGGCGGCGTCGGGTGCATCCTCGCTGGTGGCTGGTTCGCCTGGCACCTGCCCCGTCTGCGCGAGATCGTGCGCCCGATCTACGTCGAACGCGGCATCCTCGCCGCCGCGGAGATCGATGCGGACGTCAAGTCGCTCTAGGCACCGCGCGCCTCA
>DASTGQ010000297.1:0-3054 GCA_035718985.1 Gemmatimonadaceae bacterium | reverse complement strand
TCGATGTTGCCTGGGTGGTGAGCACCGTGCGCTAGCCGGAGCGGCAGCATCTGGTGGCACAACCATTGGGTGAACGTGAGCCACGTGCTCGGCGACGAGTACATCGCCTTCGAGGAGATCGACGACGCGCTGTGGCAGGTCTCCTTCGGCCCCATCGCCCTCGGGCGCTTCCACGAGGCGTTGCTGCGGATCGAAGATCACCACGGCGACCTGGCTCGCACCCGCCGGCGCACCGCACCCCACCTCTAAAAAGTGTTACCCATGTCCTCAGACTACTTCGTTACCGATGTCCTTGACCGTTCAGGGATCGCGCGGATTGAACGGCGGGCAGTCATCGACAACGGTGGTATCGTGGTAGACCAATGGCGCCGACGAGCGCGGCATGCGCACGACGTGGACTGGCCTTTGTATGTCCGTCGTTTCCAGGCAATTGGGGCCGTTGCGGTTGGTCCGGACGTACACATGGCGTGCCGCCGCGCTATCGCGGACCGAGAGGCTAGTGCTCGCATGTCCGGGCGAACCGGGTGCCACGACCAAGAGTTGAAACTGGTCGAAGTCGATGCGCGGCACGGCTCGATCTAGCGGATAATTCTTCGCCACGTAGCTCCAGAGCGCACTCCAAGCATCTTGATTCGTGATCAGCCCGCGGAAGCGCTCCTGGTAGGGCGAACCTCTATAGACGCTCAGCACGGTGTCGAGAGGCACAACGAAACTGGTCACGGGGATAGGCGCCGCGTGTTGCAGCCTCGCGCATCCGGTAACTGAGAGCACACTTAAGACGAACATGGCCAGACAGCGGCCGACCGGAGTCTTCACCTTGTCCTCTCAAGTTGGTCGCCGTCATCTAACTACTTATTCTGCGGCAGAGCGATTCGCCCAACTTGAACGTTACACGTACCTGGACACAGCAATCGTCGTCGAACGCTCGGTTGGTTATCCTGCGTGCGCAGGTGCATAACTGCAACACCCTCCGCCGTTACGCGGCGTAGGAGCGTCGCGTTCAATCTCGTCTCACCATCCGATATGCGCCGCACGCGATGCGTACGCGCAGAATCACTCTCTCGACCACGCCGGATTCCAGACCACCTCCCACACGTGCCCGTCCGGATCCTGGAAGTACCCTGAGTACCCACCCCAGAACGTCTCCCCTGCCGCCTTCAGGATCGCCGCCCCCGCCCGCGTCGCATCCGCCATCACCGCATCCACCTCGGCACGGCTCCCGACATTGTGCCCGAGCGACATCTCCGTCGCTGAGCGTTCGTTCAGCGAAAGTCCCGTGTCGTGCGCCAGCGAAGCCCGCGGCCACAGCGCGAGCTTGAGCCCCGACTCCAGCTCGAAGAACGCCACCGCGCCGTGCTCGAACTCCTTCCCCACGATCCCCTCCGTCGGGAAGCCGAGTCCCTCTCTATAGAAGGCCACCGCCCGCTCCAGGTCGTCCACGCCGAGCGTCAGAACGGTCAATCGTGGTCTCATCGCCGGAACTTCAGCCCTTCCTCTTCCATCGCCACCTGCAGCACGCCGAGCGCCTTCGGCCCCATCCCGTGGAGCTTTCCCAGATCCGCCTCGCTCCATCGCGTCAGCTCCCGCAGCGATCGCACTCCCGCGCCGTGCAGGGCGCGCAGCGCCGGTCCGGAGACTCCCTTGGGAAATGCCGACTCGTTCGGATGGGTCGATTCGCGCGCAGAAGTCATGGTCTTGATGATGATCGCCGAAGAAATGGAGCCCTACCCTACGCCACACGAGCCCGCCTCGCAACCGCACAATGTTCACAACTGTTGGAAAGCACGACCGATGCTCTCCAACACCTTCCAATGCCCCTCTATCTCGAGTTCGCGCTCTCCTTCCTCATGGCACGCGCCGCGGTGGACCAGCCGTTCGCCCACCGGCGCCTGAACGCGTTCGAGAACACCCTTACCGCCCTCGCCGCCAAGTGGCGCCCGCGCCTGCCGCTCTCGCCATCGCAGGAGGTCCGGATGTGCGCCCGCACGCGCGACGCGCTCCTCGACTGGATCGAAGCCGAGGAGGCGGGCAAGGGACACACGCTCAATCGGCTCGCGGTCTACGCGTGCGCCGTCACCGACGACAGCGTCCCCGAAGGGTGGGTGCGACTCGTCCTCGACCTCAAGCAACGAACGGTCGCCTGACATGCCACGTGTCCCCGCACCGATGCTCGCCTCGCCCGCTGGCGACCTGCCACCACTGAAGGGCTGGACGATCGAGCCCAAGTGGGACGGTGTCCGCGTCATCGCCGACGTCACGCGGCGCGCCGCGCACCTCTGGTCGCGCAACGGCATCGACAAGGCGACGCAGTTCCCGATGGTCGCTAAGGCGCTCGTCGCGCTTGCCGAGGATAAGGGACCGCTCACGCTCGACGGGGAGCTGGTGGCGGTGGACCGCGCCGGCAAGGCGCTGCGCTTCCAGGCGCTCCAGGGCCGACACCTCAAGGGCGCGGCGGCGTCGCACACTGCCTTCGTCGCCTTCGACGTCCTCGCCGCCGACGGCGCCTCGCTCACCCGCGCGCCGTGGACGGAACGCCGCCGCGCACTGGAGTCGCTCGTCCCGAAGACGAAGCGCGGCATCATCCGGCTCGGCGAGTCCTACCCGTGCGGCTCGGCGGGCGCCGCTCGGCTCTTCGCCGCCGCGCGGCGCGAAGGATGGGAGGGGCTGCTGCTCAAGCGCACCGACGCGCCATATATGGAAGGGAAGCGAACGCCGCTCTGGCGGAAGGTGAAGCTGGAGCACGAGCAGGAGTTCGTCATCGGCGGCTATACGCTCCCCACCGACGGCGCGGACCGCGAACACTTCGGCGCGCTGCTCGTCGGCTGGTACGACGACGATGGCGCGCTCCACTATGCGGGCAAGGTGGGCACGGGATACACCCGCGCCACCCTCGCATCACTCGGCAAGCAGCTCGCGTCGCTGCGACGCACCACGTCGCCCTTCATCGATGCGCCGCGCCGCCGCGAGCAGGCGATCTGGGTCAAGCCGGTGCTCGTCGCGCAGGTGCGCTACAACGAGATGACCGACGCCGGCATCCTGCGCCAGCCGGCGTTC
>DASTGQ010000296.1:0-7408 GCA_035718985.1 Gemmatimonadaceae bacterium | reverse complement strand
CAGCCGATGCGCTGCGCGCAGTTGGCAGCGAACCACCAGAAGTAGTAGCGCGAGTCATTCGCCGCATTCCCGACAGCGGCCCGGAACCCCGCCGTGGTCGAGGCCTGAATCTGTGAGGGGCCACGAACCACGATGGTGAGGGTTTCGGCCGCAGCCGAGCTGGCGTATGGCAGCCGGACCCGTGAGACAGTAGCCGACCGGACCGATGTCACCGGCGTGGGAGCCGGGCTACGAGCGACGAGGGTGGGGTCCACGCGTGACACCCGCGTGGAGACGAGACTGCTTTCCTGCTGAGCGAGCGCGGGAGCGCTCGCCACCATCACCATCAGATATGACGACAGGGCCAGACGGAACATCCCCTTCATGGCTTCCTCCGCAACGGGACAGCAGGCGCGCATACAGCAGCGCTCGGTACCCGGAAACGCTACCCTGATGGGGTCGCTACCCGAAGTGACCGGTGTCACCGAAGACGGTTGAACTTGCTTCAAGTCACGAGTAACCGGCTAACTCACGGTCGCAGGAAGGATTCTATCGGTAACCGGCTGCCTGCATTTCGAAGAGTTCCCCATACAGGCCGCCCCGCTGCACCAGCTCCTCGTGGGTGCCCTCCTCGGTTACCCGTCCCCCGGCGAGCACGACGATCCGATCCGCCATCCGGACGGTCGAGAACCGGTGCGAGATCACCACCGCCATCCGCCCCGCCATGAGCTGGTTGAACCGGACGAACACCTCGTATTCGGCCCGGGCGTCCAGCGCCGCGGTCGGCTCGTCCAGGATCAGCAGTTGCGCCGAACGCATGTAGGCCCGGGCCAGGGCGATCTTCTGCCATTCACCGCCCGACAGGTCCACGCCGTCGTCGAATCGCCGGCCCAGCATCTGGCGGTAGCCGGCCGGAAAGCGCGGCAGGAGCGACGACGCCATGGACCGCTCGGCAGCATCTACCAGCGTCGCCGGCGGGACGCCCGGACTCTCTGTCGTCGCATCACGCAGGCTGTCCAGGTAGCCGCTGATCCCCTCGATCTCCCCAACGCCCACGTTCTCGTCGAAGCGCATGTCGTAGCGCACGAAGTCCTGGAAGATCACGCCGATGGCCTGCCGCAGCGACGCGAGGTCGTACTCCCGCAGGTCCACGCCGTCCAGGAGGACTCGTCCCTCTGACGGGTCGTAGAGGCGCGCGATCAGCTTGGTGATGGTCGTCTTGCCGGCGCCGTTCTCACCGACCAGGGCGATCCGCTCCCCCGGGCGGATGCTGAAGCTCACGTGCCGCACCGCCCATCGTTCGCTCCCGGGATAGCGGAACCCGACGTCCTCGAACACGAATCCGGTGCGGATGGGCTGCGGTACCAGCCGCGCACCTTCTCGGCTCGCGATCGTGGGCTGCATCTCGAAGAAGACGAACAGGTCCCGGAGATAGAGGCTCTGCTCGTAGATGTCGCTCGCCGACAGGAGCAGGCGCTGGATGAGGTCGCGGCTCCGCCCGAACGCCGCGGCGAGGAAGGTGAGCGTGCCGATGGTGATGGTGCCGGCGACTGCCCGCAGGAGGATGGTGACGTAGGCCGCGTAGTAGCCGAGCGTGCCCAGTATCGAGAGCAGCGCGCTCACGATCCCCTTCCGTACGCTCAGCGCCTTGTTCGCGTCGTAGTATCGCTGCGCGAGCACGGCGTACCGCTCGCTCAGCCAGCCGGCGAGACCGAACATCTGGACTTCCTTGGCCGAGCGGTCGCTCGCTCCCACGTAGCGCAGGTAATCGAGCTCGCGGCGCTCCGGCGTCCACCGGAAGAGCAGGGAGTAGCTGAGCGACGCGTAGTGTGTCTCGCCAAGGAAGCTCGGGATGATGGCGATGGCGAGTAGCAGAAGGAGCCAGGGGTTGTACACGACGAGCGCCGCGCTCAGCGAGAGGAGGGTGAGCACATCCTGCCCCATCGTGAGCATCATGGCGATCAGGCCGATCCGGCCCGTCGTCTGGCGCCGCGCTCGCTCGAGGTGGTCGTAGAACTCCGGGTCCTCGAACTGCTCGAGGTCCAGCGTCGCGGCGTGGCGCATGAGGCGCACGCTGATCTCGTTGGAGAAGAGGTCGCCGAGCAGCGACTCGAGGAGCGACGACGCGCGGGCGAGGATCTCCCCGACGACCACGATGCCCATCTCCAGCGCGACGACCTTCCAGAGGGGCAGGAGGGGCGCGCCGGGATGCCGCGTGAGCGTGATGACCTCGTCGATGATGAGCTTGGCCGCCCACATCGACGATACCGGCACGAACGCGCGCACCAGCCGCAGCAGCACCATCGCCGCGGTGTAGCCGCGGTGGGTCTGCCACACGAGCCGGAACAGCTTCGGCACGTAGCGCAGCGCGGCAATGCGCTCGCGCCAGGTCTTCGGCCGTTCGTCCTCCGCGAGCTTGAGCCGCCCGCGGGGCACCATCGCATGCGTCATGCGCGGAAGCTAACCCGGGAGGTCATCCCGCAGGCGCCAGGCGCCCGTCGGGATCACTGCCTCACGATCTCGCCCCCTTTCATCACGAACAGCACGTCGCGCACGGCGTGGATGTCCCGCGTGGGGTCACCCCGCACAGCGACGAGGTCCGCCAGCAACCCGGGTTTCACGCTGCCAAGCTGGTCGTCGAGGCGCAGGATCCTGGCATCCACGCTCGTCGCGGCGCGCAACGCCTGGATGGCCGGCATCCCGTACTCCACCATCAGCTCCAGCTCGCGTCCATTCTCGCCGTGCGTGAAGACGCCCACGTCGCTCCCGCTGCCGATGGTCACGCCCGCGTCCATCGCGGCCCTGAAGCTCGCGCGCTTGCTGCGAATGCGCGCCGGTTCCGGGTCACCCGGCTTCCACCCGGAGTAGCGGCTGATCGCGTCGCCGGCGGCCACGGTGGGGATGAGCGGGATGCCGCGCTCCTTCATCATCTGGAAGATCTCCGGCGTCCCGTCGTCGCCGTGTTCGATCGTACTGACGCCGGCGAGGATGGCCCGACGCATTCCCTCGGGGCTGGTCGCATGCGCGGCCACCGGACGCCCGGAGCTGTTGGCGATCTCCACGATGGTCTTCAGCTCGTCCACCGTGAAGGTGGGGCGCGTCTCGCCGTGCGGCCCCCATCGGTAATCCGCATAGACCTTGATCCAGTCCGCGCCGCGGCCGATCTGGTCCCGGACCACGCGAGGGAGCGAGGCACCATCGGCCTCCTCGCCGCCCTGCGGCACGTCCATCTCGGGCGTGAAGCCGCGCGGACCGTAGCTCCCCGTGGCCACGATGGCGCGCGTGACCACGAGCATGCGCGGCCCCGGAATGATCCCCTGCTCGATGGCTCGCTTGAGTCCCACGTCGGCGTATCCCGCGCCCTCGGTCCCGAGGTCGCGCGTCGTGGTGAAGCCGGCATTGAGCGTGGCGCGCGCGTGGTTGGTGGCGCGCGCCACCCGCAGCGCCAGCGGCTCGTGCAGCACCTGGTCGTTCCACGACGTCTCGTTGTACGGATGCAGTAGGAGGTGCGAGTGCGCCTCGATCATTCCCGGCATCAGCGTCGCGCCGGGCAGCTCGATGCGCCGCGCACCGGCCGGCGCCGCCATCCCCGATGCGGGACCGGCGGACACGATGCGCTGGCCGCGCACCAGTACGCCCCAGCCCTCGTGCATGTCGGTGCCGTCGAACACCCGCGCGGGAAGGATGAGCGTAGCCGTGCTGTCGGCGCGGCCCGCGGTGGACTGGGCGAAGGCAGGGAAGCCGCCAGCGAGAGCCGGCAGCAGAGCGTAGAGGAGGGAGCGACGTTTCACGGGGAGGACGGAAGGAGTGAGCACTCAGGGCGCATCATGTTCTGCCCGGGTCATCCAGGGCGCAAGGCGCGAAGGCCGAGTTGAGGCCCCGCGGGCCGTTCGGCCAGCCGGGTCGACCCAGTCGACCGATGGAGCGCGCCGGTCGATCGTGAGGCCGCCCGAGCCCATCGATCTTGCCGACGACCCCGTGGATCGACTGACCGAATCCATCTATCCGCCAGGCGAGTCGGTCGATCGGCTGACCAAGCCGATCGATCGGCTAAACGAGTCGATCGATTGGCCGACCAGGTCGATCCACTGGCTGGACGAGTCGATCGATTGGTCCGCCAGGTCGATCCATCGGACTGACAAGTGGATCTCTTGGCTGGACAAGTCGATCACCCGGATGAACGAGTCGATTGATCGCCCGACCAAGTCAGTCGATTGGTCCGCCAAGTCGGTCAATCGGCCGCCCCGGCCGATCGAACGGGTGATCAGGTCGATCGACCGACTCGCCATTCCACCCCACCGGCGGGTCGAGTCGACCGACCGGACGAACGAACCCGGGCCGGTCAGGATCTTCGCGTCCGAGGCCACGCTCGAGCCGGGGGACCGGAAGGTTCGAGCGGCATTTCGTGAAACATCGTCGAGGGCCGGACGCGCAACTCCTCTTCCTTTTGTCGGTCGCTCGGCCACGTTTACGTCACTCCCACCTCTCCCTGATTTCCCCTGAGATGCCTGCCATCCGACTCGGCACCACCCTCCTCCTGCTCGGCGCGTCCAGCGTCCTTGCGCAGTCCGGCACGAAGCGACCCCTCACGCCGGCCGACTGGGACACCTGGCGTTCCATCAGCGGCACGTCCCTCAGCGCGGACGGTCGCTGGCTGGCCTACACCCTGGTCCCGCAGGTGGGCGACGGTGAGTTGGTGGTCCGCACCACCGCTGGACCGACCGAATGGCGAATCCCGCGCGGCTACATCGGGCGGCCGCAGCTGGTCGCGGGCTACCACGGCAGCCGGAACGAAGGGCCGACACCAGCGCTCTTCTCGCGCGACGGTAGATGGGTGGTGACGGAGACCGCAGTGCCGCGCGCGGAATACGAGGCGACACACCGGAAGTCCCCGCGAGCGCCGGAGCACAAGGGACTCGCCATCGTGCGGCTGGCCGACGGACAGGTCAGCCGCGTGGAGCGGGTGAAGTCCTTTGACGTCCCGCGTGAAGGCGCGAACGTGGTGGCGTACCTGCTGGAGGGGGATTCCACGGCGCGCGGCCCGCGCGATTCCACGCGCGCGCCGAGGACGGCAGCGACACCGGGCGGCGCCGCGCGCCCGGTGAGCGATTCCGCGTCCCGCAATGGACGGCGCACGTATGGTAGCACGCTCGTGCTCCGCGACCTGAACAGCGGGAGCGAGACACGCATACCGGACGTCACGAACTACGTGTTCGACGACAGCGCCAAGTTCCTTGGCTACGTGGTGTCGAGCCGAGACGCCATCCGCGATGGCGCGTACGTCCGGCGAGTCGCGGAGCCGGAACGCGAGCTGCCGCTGCTGACCGGCGCCGGCGACTACCGCTCGCTCGTGTTGGACCGCGCCGGACGCCAGGCGGCGTTCCTGTCGAACCTCACCGAGTTCGGCCGCGAGCATCCGCGCTACGCGCTCTACTACGCCGCCCTCGGTCGGGGGACGGCACGCGTGGCGGTGCCCGCCACGGCGATGGGCGACTCGATGGTGGTCGCCGAGGGGCGCGCAGCATTCACGCGCGACGGGTCGACCGTGCTCTTCGGCTACACCACGGCACCGCTCGACTCGATTCCCGCCGACTCGCTGGCCGACAAGGCGGTGTTCGACCTGTGGCACTGGAAGGACACGCGACTCCAGCCGCAGCAGCGTGTCGAGGCGGCGCGCGATCGCTCGCGCGCGCGGGGCGCGGTGTGGCACGTGGCGTCGGGGCGCATGGTGAAGCTGGCGAGCGATTCCTTTCCGACGGTGGAAGTGAGCGACGACGGCCGCACCGCGATGCTCACCACGGACCTGCCGTATGCCGTGGAGGCGATGTGGGGCGAGGGTGGCGACGACCTTTACGCGGTGGACGCCACCACCGGCTCGCGCACGCTGGTGGCGCAGCGGATCAGGTTCCAGCCCCAGCTATCCCCCGGGGGCCGGTACATCGTGTACTTCGATGGCGGGCACTGGTGGAGCTATGACGTCACGGGCAAGCGGAAGCGAGACCTGACCGGCGCACTTCCCGGCGTGCACTTCGCGCAGGAGACCTGGGACACGCCGAGTGAGCCCGCGCCGTGGGGGCTCGGCGGATGGACGGATGGAGACCGCTCGCTGCTCGCCTACGACCGCTTCGACGTGTGGGAGCTCGACCCGTCGGGCGTCCGCGCGCCGCGCATGCTCACCGACTCGCTCGGCCAGCGCGAGCACACCGCGTTGCGGGTCGTCGATCTCGATCGCGATGACCGGACCCTGGACCCGAAGCAGCCGTTGCTGCTCCGGGCGTTCAACGAGGACAGCAAGGCGAGCGGGTTCTATGAGGACCGCCTGGACGCGAGCGTACCGCCGCGGCGGATCGTCATGGCCGACGTGGCGTACGGAATGCCCGCGCGCGCCCGGCACGCCGACACGTACGTGGTGACGCGCGGCACCTTCGTCGACTTTCCCGACCTCTACGTCGGCAGCTCGCTCGCGTCGCTCTCGCGGATGAGCGACGCCAACCCGCAGCAGCGGAGCTTCAGGTGGGGGAGCGTCGAGCTCGTGCACTGGCGGAGCGCCGACGGCGTGCCGCTGCAGGGACTGTTGTACAAGCCCGCGGACTTCGATTCGACCAGGAAGTACCCGATGATCGCGTACTTCTACGAGCAGCTGTCGGACAACCTGCACCAGTACGTTCCGCCGACCGGCCGCAACGTCATCAACCCCACGCACTACGTCTCGAACGGCTACCTCGTGTTCGAGCCGGACATCCACTACGAGACGGGTTATCCCGGCCCGAGCGCGATGAAGTCCGTCGTGCCCGGCGTGCAGGCGCTGCTGGCACGTGGCTTCGTCGACCCCAACGGCCTGGGCATCCAGGGACAGAGTTGGGGCGGCTATCAGACCGCCTATATCATCACCCAGACGCCGCTGTTCCGCGCCGCGATGGCTGGCGCGCCGGTCGCGGACATGTTCAGCGCCTATGGCGGCATTCGCTGGCAGACCGGGTTGGCGCGCTCCTTCCAGTACGAGCACACCCAGAGCCGCATTGGCGGATCGATCTGGCAGCTCCCCATGCGCTACATGGAGAATTCGCCGCTCTTCTGGGCCGACCGCATCACCACGCCGCTGCTCATGATGAGCAACGACGGCGACGGCTCGGTGCCCTGGTACCAGGGAATCGAGATGTTCGTGGCGATGCGCCGGCTCGGCAAGGAGGTCTACCTGCTCGACTACAATGGCGATGAGCACAATCCCACCAAGCGCGCCAACCAGAAGGACGTCGCGATGCGGATGCAGCAGTTCTTCGACAACAAGCTTCGTGGCATGCCGGCACCCGACTGGATGGTGCGCGGCATCCCATACCAGATGAAGGGACGCGACCAGCTCGCGCCCGCCGCGCCGGCGGTGACGGTCGGCGGCGGCGAGGCACGCGCGTCCGCGCCCTGATCACCCCTC
>DASTGQ010000295.1:0-8896 GCA_035718985.1 Gemmatimonadaceae bacterium | reverse complement strand
GCTCAAAGTTTCAGCTCAAAGCTCTCAGTACTGGTCGTAGTCACTCACGGTCTGACGACTTTCAGCACCGCGGCTGGAATGGGACGGTGGGGCGGAACTTCGGAACCGCGGAACTGCGGTTGTAGCGCAGTCCTCAGTTCCGCCCCACCGTCCCATCGTGACCTCGCTCCCACGCACTGTCGCCGCGCCGAGGAGGCACGAGTTCAACAGTCAGCTGACAGCTGCAACTTTGAGCTTTGCCGTGCCACTCCTGACTCTTCCACTGAAAACTGCCTGACTGCGGGGTGAGGCGTTGTCAGTGTCGCATCATCCATTCCCTTTTTCTGAGCCCGAGGCAAGCCTCTTGCTCGCCACCACCGCCATGAGCTCCCACGGACTCGGCACCCAGCTCCTCCTCACCGCCGCCGTCATCGTCGGCGCGCTCGTCATCCGCTTCCTCGTCGCCGGCCTCGTGCGGATCGGCACCCGCGGGTGGAAGCGCAGCGAAGGTGCGCGGCCGCGCTTCTGGATCCAGCAGGGGACTCATCTCGTCCTCCTCGTTGCCGTCGTCGTCGCGCTCCTGTCCATCTGGGTGGTGGACGCTGGCCGCTTCGCCTCCATCGCTGGCCTCGTCACCGCCGGCCTCGCCGTCGCCCTCCAGCGCGTCATCACCTCCTTTGCTGCCTACATCATCGTCCTTCGCGGGCGCATCTATACCGTGGGCGACCGGATCACGATGGGTGGCGTGCGCGGCGACGTGGTGCGCATCGGCTTCATGCAGACCTCGGTGATGGAGATGGGCGCGCCGCCGCCCAGCCAGAACGGGAACCCTGGCACCTGGATCGCGGCACGGCAGTACACCGGGCGGATCGTCAGCCTCACCAACGACAAGATCTTCGACAACCCGGTCTACAACTACACGCGCGAATTCCCGTACATGTGGGACGAGATCACCCTCCCCATCAAGTACGGCGCCGATTATGGGAAGGCCGAGTCCATCCTCCTCGACACCGCACGCAGCCACACCGACGAATACGTCGAGCAGGCGAAGCCGGCGCTGGAGAAGCTGCGCGAGCGCTACGTGCTCGCCCTCGAGATCGGGCTCGAGCCGAAGGTGTACATCCGGCTCACTGACAACTGGATCGAGCTGACGCTGCGTTTCCTCGGCCCCGTGCACGGCATGCGCAGCATCAAGGACGGCATGGCGCGCGACCTGCTGCCCGCACTCGCCGCCGCGGGACTCGACGTCGCGTCGGGCACGTACGAGATTGTGGGCATCCCGCCCATCCACCTCGCGCCCGACTCGCGACCCTCATGACGATCCCTGCGCCCGCGGCCGAGCTCACGCTCGACGGGGCGGCGGTGGTGTACCGGCTGTTCGACATCGCCTACGCCATCGACCTCGATCGCGCCGCCGCGCTCCTCGCGCCGAGCGCACCGGAGCGCACGCGTCCCGCGCGCACCGAGGCCCAGGCGCTCCAGATCTCCAACCCGCCCGTCGCGGTGGCCCTTGGCCAGCGTGAGCTCAGCGTGAATGGCGTGCCGGTTGCCGCGCAACTGTCGGCGCGGCTGTTCGATTTCGGCGTCTGCTCGCTGCAGCTCGAGCTGGTCGCCCCGTCGCGCAGCAGCTGGAGCGACTTCATCGCCTTCGCCCACGGCGTGGAGCACGCGCCGGAGCTGGCGAGCATCGTAGCCCGCGAGCTGGAGGCCCTGCTCGCACGACTCGCACCCGCACTGGAGCGGCCGGCACTCGGGCCGGTGACGGAGGAGTACGTCGTCTTCCGAATCGCCGCGCTGCACGATGCCGGACGCGCCGTGCTGCCAGCGGACGCACTGGACGACGACCGTCTCGCCCATCTCCTGCTCGGCGAGGAGCGTCCGCTCGCCGCGCCGGCGCGCAGCGGACTGCTGGCGCATCGTTTCTCGTACTACGCCGACGACTTCGTCGTGCTGACGTGGGACAACGCCCTGGTCGCCGAGCCGCAGGCGAGCGACCGCGACGTGGAGTACATCCTGGAGTTCGCCAACGCCCAGCTCCTCGAGCTGCGCGTGTACGACGCGCTGCTGGACGCCGAGCTGCCGGCGATGTACGACCGCATCGCCGCCGCACGCCAACGCACGCTCCCGCTCCCGACGCGACGCTTCCAGTCCGTGCTCGCCGACCTGCAGACCCGCGTCGCCGACGTGACCGAGACCGTGGAGCGTGCCGAGAACGGGCTCAAGGTGACCGACGACGTCTACCTGGCGCGTGTGTACGGCGCCGCGCTCGACCTCTTCCGGGCCACGGCCTGGCGACACGGCATCGAGCGGAAGCTGGAGATCTTCCGCGAGACGTACGCGATGCTCAACGGCGAAGCGACGGCGGCACGCAGCGAGCTGCTGGAGATCGTGATCATCGTGGTGATCGTGGCTGAGCTGTTCATCCGGTAGCACGGGAGGGCGGGGCAACGGCGAGTACTTCGTACCGGGTACGAAGTACCGGGACCCAGGCCGCGGGCCACACGAATGCGGGGCCAGACACTTCCCGTCATCCGGAGAGGCGAGGCGCCTCGGGGCGGGAGCGCTCCCCGATGTCGGGCTATTCGGGCCCGGCTACGGCGTGGTGACGATCGGCGGCGAATCCGGGAACTTAGCGGCTCTGCCAGGCGAACATGCTGACCGGAACGGCGCCGGTCCGTGCGCGCTCCACGTCGTTGGGTTCCTTCCAGAACTCCGATGCCCGGTCCTCGCTGCTGACGCGGACCTCGATCCCCGCGCCGCCACCGCGCCGGAGCGGGAAGCCGAAGTCGGCGCGATAGAGCCGCTTCGACTGCGTCGGGTACGCGGCGAGGATGCTGAAGCCGATCGTCGAACGCGTGGCCGTCACACCGTAGGGTGCATCGCCGGCCCACACCGAGCCCACTTCCGCGAACGGCGCGATGCCGACGTCGGCGCCGCGGATGAGCGATGTGCGGCTCAGCCGCAACTCCGTGTGCACGGCGTTGCGGCGCGAGCCGGCGAGCGCGGTGGCGTGATAGCCCATGATCCCGCCGTCGGCGTCGCCGAGCGCGAACTGCGACGGCAGCAGCGCGCGCGACGCGGCGGCGTAGCGGTCCTCGATCATGAACACCGAGCCCGGCTCGCCGAGATAGAGCGCGGCGCGGCCGCTGGAGACCATGTCGTCCCACTCGCTCTTGCCCGGGCCGCGGCGCGCCTCGGTCTGGCCGAGCAGCGTGAGCAGCGAGCGCCTGCCCGACCAGCCGACGTACAGCGCTCCGGCGGTGAACAGGTCGCTCTCTCCCATCGACGGCAAGCCCTTCGCGACGTAGAGCCCCGTCATCACGCCGTTGGCGACGTCCTGGTTCCCCGCGAGCCCGTCGAATCCGCGCACCGTGCGGAACGAGACGCGTCGCAGTGCGGCGATGCCACCCAGTCGCCCGCTGCGGAGCGAGCGATAGCGGTTGCGCAGCGTGACTCCCGTGTCGGGGGCGAGCCCCGTGTCGGTGACGACGACGCCGGCCGATGCCGGCGTGAGGCGGACCGCGGAGGCTCCGATGCCGACGAGCCACACGTTCTTCGTGCCGAAGAGCCGCGTCAGCGAGCTCGCGTCCCACCGCTCCTGCCGGATCTCCAGGGCCAGCGGGTCGCGCGCCGGTCGCCGAAGTCGCGGGTAGTCGTCGATCGAGCGATAGCTGACGTGCCACCCGATGCGCTGCAGGTCCGTGTAGAACGGATGCTCGAACGCGCCATCCAGCAGGTGGCCGATGGTGTTCCGCTGCCCCTCGAAGGTGGCGACGTACGGATGATCGAACAGCCCGAACTTCTTCACGATCGCTCCGTAGCCGTTGCGATACCCGATGCCGCGCTCGCCGCGCAGCTGCACGCTCAGCCCCTCGCCGCCGATGTTGGAGTTGCCGACGGATAGCTCGCGCGGCGACGCGCCACGGAATCGCCCGCTCACCAGCACCGGAATCTCGTCCACCGTCGCCACCTCCGCGCGCACGCCCCCGCGGCCGTCGGGGATCATGCGCACCGTCGCGTCGCCGATGAATGGCAGCGCGCGCAGGATGCGCTCCGACTCCGCGCGGCGACGCTCGGTGCACGGACGTCCGATGTGCAGCGCCATGAACGAGGCGATCACGTCGGTCCTGGTGGTGGCGTGGTGCAGCCCGACCGAGCGCGCGATGGCGCGCCAGGTCTTCGCCGCTCCGGCGAATGGGGGACGTCCGGGGCGCACGTCGAAGCCGGTGACGATGCGTCCGTCGCAGGGCGACACGACGCGCACGCTGTCCTGCGCGCGGGCGACGCGGTCGACGGGCGCGATGATGCAGCAGAGCAGGGCGGGGACGAGCGGCGAGACCAGCCGGCGGTACGCGTTCATGCCGCGCCCCATGGCATGAGCCGCGCCAGCGCGGCGGTGAAGGCGGCCTTCGCGCCGGCGACTTCCGGCGGCGTGCGCCGCGTGGCACTCTTCGCACCCATGACCAGTCTCACCTCCCAGCGGTTCGCATCCATGATGCATCGCGTGCGCGCGATCGGCATCGGGTTTCGCCGGACATGCCTCGCCGCGGCGGTGCTACTCGCCATGCCGGCGCCCGCACTCGCCCACGCGCACCTCCTGAAGACCGCGCCAGCGTCGGGTGCGACGATCAGGATAGCTCCGACGCAGCTCGTGCTCACCTTCAGCGAGGCCCCGACGCTCGCGGTCAGCACGCTCCGGCTGCTCGGTCCGGATTCGGCGCCGGTGAGTCTGGGCACCCTGACGCACGACGCCGGGGCGAACACGCTCGCCGCGAGCATCACGGGCGCGCTCCGAGCCGGTCGCTACACGGTGCTCTGGCAGACCGCCGGCGACGACGGACACGTGCAGCACGGGAGCTACAGCTTCGTCATCGCCGAAGGCTCGGCCGGGCTCACGCCGCTCGCCGCCGCGACGAGCGACGCCACGCACCGGGATTCCCTCCGCGCCGAGGCACCCGCGGCTGCCGCGCGCCGCGATTCCGTCGTCGCGCCGATGCAGCCGGCGGGCTTCGACGTTTCGTCGCCCCTCTACGTGCTCGTGCGCTGGGTGCAGTTCGCCGCGCTGCTGCTGCTCGTCGGCGCCGTGGCCTTCCGCTGGTGGATCCTCCCGCGCGCCGGCACCGCGCTCGACGATGACGGGCGCCGCGCGCTCGCGGCGGGCACCGCGTCGGCGGGACTGTGGGCGAGCCTCCTGCTCGGCCTCACGATGCTCGCGCGACTCGTCGCCCAGGTGGCCACGATGCGCGGGCTCGCCGGCCCGTCGCCGACCCTCGACGCGATGCTCATCGGCACCGTGTGGGGGCACGGCTGGCTGCTCGAGGTGATCGCGCTGATCGTCGCCAACTTCGCCCTGCGTCTCGCACGGCGGGATCCGACGTCGGTGACGGCGTGGCGCACCATCGCCACCGCCGTCGCCGCGCTGGCGTTCGTGCCGGGATACAGCGGCCACGCCGTCGCCGAACGCACCTTCGCGCCCTTCACCATCCTGTTCGACGCCGCGCACGTCCTCGCTGGCGGTGCCTGGCTCGGCGGCCTCGCCGTCATCGTCGGCGTCGGGCTTCCGGTCTTGCGCCGAGCCACGGCGGCGGGACGACACGCCGCCGCGGCGACGATGGTGAACGCGTTCAGCCCCGTCGCGCTCACCTCGGCGGCGATCCTCGTCGTGACCGGCGTCGTCGCCGCCGTCCTGCACGTGCGGTCGTTCGCCGCACTGACGAGCACTGCGTACGGCGAAGCGCTGCTCGTCAAGCTCGCGGTGGTACTGCTGCTCGTCGCCGTCGGCGCCTGGAACTGGCGGCGCGCGCGCCCCCGTCTCGCGACCGATCCGGGCGAAGGCACGGCCTCCCTCGCCCGCTCCGCGCGCCTCGAGCTCGCGCTCGCACTCGTCGTCCTGCTCGTCACGGCGGTGCTCGTGGCGCTGCCGACGCCATTCTCGCTCTCTTAGTGGTGAGTTGTGGTGAGTTCCCGGTTCGACTCCTCGCGCGGTCGGTCGCGCGCATTCCTTCCCCGGGCGGGACTGCGAACGGCTTCGCCGCTGCAGACACCCGCTCCAGGAACGCGCGCTCCCTCCTGTTCGAGATCCTGAACCAGGGCACTCACAACTCACAACTCACAACGCGCGCGCCCAGCGCCGGGCGCCCCGCGCCCGCCGTCCGCGCCCAGCCGGCTCTCGAGCGCGCACCAGTCCGCGCGCACAGGGCGCGCCCGAAAGCATGGGCCCTCGCCCCGCGCGAGGGCCTCCGGTTCGCGCACCCCCTGACCGTCAGGTTCCGCGTGCCCGGGAGGGGACGCGCGTTCGCAAAGCGGGTGTCTGCCGCGGCGAAGCCGCGTGCAGTCCCGCCCGCGTCGCGAATGCGCGACCCCGACCGGAGGGAGAGGAGCCGAAGGACCGAAGGACCGAAGGACCGAAGGACCGAAAGACCGAAGGACCGGGGCGCGGAACGATTAGATTTCAGGGGTGACGACAGACGCAGCGCTCAACGACGCGATCAGGAACCGGCGCACCTTCGCGATCATCAGCCATCCCGACGCCGGCAAGACCACGCTCACCGAGAAGCTCCTCCTCTACGGCGGCGCCATCCACCTCGCCGGCACCGTCAAGGCGCGGCGGCAGCAGCGCCATGCCACCTCCGACTGGATGCAGATGGAACAGGAGCGCGGCATCTCGGTGACGTCCAGCGTGATGCAGTTCGCCTACGAGGGCTACCAGGTCAACCTCCTCGACACGCCGGGCCACGAGGACTTCAGCGAGGACACCTACCGCGTCCTCATCGCCGCCGACAGCGCGGTCATGCTCCTCGACAACCGGAAGGGCGTCGAGGAACGTACCCGCCAGCTCTTCGCCGTCTGCAAGCGGCGGCGCATGCCGATCTTCACCGTCGTCAACAAGTGCGACCGCGTCGGTGAGGACCCGCTCAAGCTGATCGGCGACGTCGAGGCAGACCTCGGCATCGACTGTCATCCCATCACGTGGCCCATCCACAGCGACGGCCAGTTCGTCGGCGTCTACGACCGGCGCCGCAAGCTGATCTACCGCTTCGAGCGCGGCGAAGACCACGGGGCGAGCGCCGCCGACGTGCGGGTCGCGTCGCTCGACGACCCGTCCGTGCGCGAGATGCTCGGCGAGGAAGCGCACGAGCGCCTCGTCCACGACATCGCGCTCCTCGACGAGGCGGGGCACCCGTTCAGCCACGAGGCGATGTTGGCCGGCGCGCTGTCCCCGGTGTTCTTCGCCAGCGCGCTCACCAACTTCGGCGTCGAGCCCTTCCTCAAGGAGTTCGTCGAGCTCGCGCCCGCGCCCACGGCGCGCGAGGCGAGCACGGGCCTGGTGAATCCCGCCGACCCCGCGTTCACCGGCTTCGTGTTCAAGATCCAGGCGAACATGGACCCCAAGCACCGCGACCGTGTGGCGTTCGTGCGCGTCTGCTCGGGGAAGTTCGAGCCGGGCCTCCAGGTGACGCACGTCCGCACGGGCAAGCCGCTGCGCCTGAGCAGCGCGCAGCAGTTCCTCGCGCGCGAGCGGAGCGCGGTGGAGGAAGCGTATCCCGGCGACGTGATCGGCGTGATGGATCGCGGCACCCTCCGCATCGGCGACACGCTGAGCGCCAACGGCCACCTCGAGTTCTCGGGCATCCCGCGCTTCGCCCCGGAGCACTTCGCGCGAGTGATCGCCGCCGACCCGCTCAAGCGCAAGCAGATGGACGCCGGACTTCGCCAGCTCACCGAGGAGGGTGCGGCGCAGGTGTTCTACACATCCGGCACTGACACCCTCAGCCCCACACCCATCGTCGGCGCCGTCGGGCTGCTGCAGTTCGACGTCATGATGCATCGCCTGGAGCACGAATACGGCGCGCCGTGCCGGCTGGAAAAGATCTCGGCGCGCTACCCGCGGTGGGTGGTGGGCTCGTCGGACGCGATCGAGCGGCTGGCTCGCGACCGGGGGCGGATGCTGCTGTACGACGCGAAGGGGAATCCGCTGATCCTGTTCGAGGATGCGTGGGGGCTGAGGTGGGCGCTGGAGAGGGAGACGGAAGTCACCTTCCTCGAAGTGGCTCCTTGAGTGATGACTGCCAGTGATGAGTTCGTGGTCGGGAGTGCCACGGCAAAGCTCGAAGTGTCAGCTGAAAGCTGACCGCTGTCATCGTAGTCACTCACGGTCCGATGACTCCTCTCACCACGGCTGGAACGTGACGGTACTGCGGAACTGACAACGGCGTCACCGTGCATCGCGGTCGCACACGAGCAGGGGCGGCACCGCAAACACAGTTTGCAGTACCGCCCCTCCGTTTCATTCCAGCCGTGGAAAGACAAGCGGTAAGACTGTCAGTAACTACGATCAGTACTGACAGCTTTGAGCTGCAACTTTCAGCTTTGCCGTGTCACTGCCGACCAGCAACTGCACTCAGGACTGAAGGGCTCAATAAAGCGAATAGCCTACCTGCATCCCCCCTCTCGAATCCGGCGTGATCGACACCTTCAGCAGCTTCCGGTCGAACCAGTTCCCCGGATGATCGTGGCTGTACGATACCACCTTGTATCCGCTGAACACTCCCATGATCGCCCCCGCCAGGACGTCGCTCGCCCAGTGCTGGTCGAGCTGGATGCGGGAAAGCCCGGGGAGGATGCCGGCGGCGAAGAGCAGGGGAGCCACGTACGGCGTCGCGGCGACATGGCGGCGCTGCATCTCCATCGTCAGCACCGTCGCCACCGCCATCCCCGACGACGTGTGGATGCTCGGGAAGGCGCGGTTGTCGAAGCTCGTGAAGCCCTTACCGAAGTGGAAGTCGTACTGGTTGGTGTCGCCCGCAGCGTGCGGGCGGGTGCGGCCGAGTGGGCCGCGGATCGCCTGGCTCGCGAGGCTGGCGAGGATCACCGATTCCGCGCTGTGCAGGCCGACGTCGGCCACCGTGTTCTGCTT
>DASTGQ010000294.1:0-2414 GCA_035718985.1 Gemmatimonadaceae bacterium | reverse complement strand
CGAGGGCTGTTCCGGAAAAAGCCGGTCGCGCTGCGCATCGCTGCCGTTCAGGCGCTCGCGACGGCGGGAACCCCGCCGGCGCTCGACGCGCTGGTAGCGCTGCAGGGCGACCGCGAACGTGACGTCCAGCAGGCGGCCGTCGCGGCGCTCGAGGAGAAGGTGAGGACGAAGGCGGATCTGGGGACCGCAGGAGCTCAGGAAACGGGAAAGAACCGGACTTTCTGATCTCCCGGTCCTCCGGTCCTCCGGTCTTATCGCGCCGTCAGGTCCGTCTTCGCCGTGACCGACCGGCAGAACTCGGCGAGAAGCGCGGCGGCGGCATCCACGTCCTTGAGGTCCACCATCTCGTTCGGCGAATGCATGTAGCGATTCGGGATCGACACGAGCCCGGTGGCGACGCCTTCCCGGGCGATGTGGATCGCGTCCGCGTTGGTGGACGTGTCGCGGCCGACAGCGTGCACGGCGTGCGGCATCTCCAGCTTCTTCGCCGCATCGCGCAGCATGGTATGCACCACGGGTGAGATGAGCGCGCCACGACTGATGATCGGGCCACCGCCCATCTTGTGCTCGCCGATCTCCTTCTTCTCGATGTTCGGATGGTCGGTGGCGAACGTGACGTCGACGACGATGGCGATCTGGGGGTTCACGCTGTGCGCGCAGACGAGCGCGCCACCCCCATGCCACGCGATCTCCTCCTGCGTCGTCGCGGCGGCGACGACGCGTGCCGCACCCGGCTTCTCGGCGTAGCGGCGCAGCGCCTCGAGCACGATGAACGCGCCGATGCGGTCGTCGATCGACCGGGAGACGATGCGATCATTCGGAAAGTCGTGGCTGCGCGAGTCGATCACGCCCGGGTCGCCGATGCTGAGGCGGCTCTCAGCTTCGGCGCGCTTCGCGGCGCCGATGTCCACCCAGAGGTCGGAGAACTTGCTTGCATGCTCGCGATCCTCGGACTTCATCAGGTGGATGGGCTTCTTGCCCACCACGCCGATGACGTCGCCGGCGTTGCCGAGGAAGCGGATGCGCTGCCCGACCAGCACCTGGGGATCCCACCCGCCGATCGGCGCGATGTAGACGTAGCCGTCGTCGTCGATGTACTGGACGATGACGCCGATCTCATCGATGTGCCCATCGAGCATGATCGTCGGCGAGCCACCCGGGGTCACCTCGGCGATGCTGTTGCCCGCCACGTCCGATGACACCTTGTCCGCGAACGTCTCCGCCTCGGCGCGCCAGGCACGGGCGGCGACGGCCTCGAAGCCGGAGGGAGCGGGGGCGTCGAGCAGTCGCTTGAGGAAGGAAACGGCGGACGGGCTGAGCATTGGAACGTTGGTGAAAGTGGTGAAGCCAAGGTATCCGGCGCGGCCGGACAGAGGAAGAGCGCGCCGCGTCGATGCATGGTTGGCGCCATGCAGTTGCGTATCTCACGACCAGACCCCACCATGCAGCCCATGTCAAAAGCTCACTGCTCGCTCACGGCGTCGTGACCCTCGTCACGATGGCGCTCCTGGTGGCGCTCGGCTCCTTCGGGGCGGGCCTGCTGGGTGCATTGACCGGCCTCGGAGGCGGCATCGTGGTCGTCCCGATGCTGACCCTCCTTTTCCATGTGGACCTCCGCTATGCCATCGGTGCCTCCCTGGTGTCGGTGATCGCGACCTCCTCGGGCGCGGCCTCGGCGTACGTGCGTGAGGGCTATACGAACGTTCGTATCGGCATCTTCCTCGAGGTGGCGACGACGATTGGCGCGTTGGCGGGCGCCGCGCTGGCCACCGTGGTGCCCACGAGCGCGCTGGCGGTCCTCTTCGCCATTGTGCTGCTGTACACCGCCTGGCGCTCGGGGCAGGCGAAGGAGGAGCATCTCGCTGCCACGCCGCATCCGTGGGCGGTGACGATGCGACTCAACGGGAGCTACCCCACGCCGCAGGGTGAAAAGTCGTATGCCGTTCAGGGCGTCCCCACCGGGTTCATCACGATGTTCGCCGCCGGGATCCTGTCGGCGCTGCTCGGCATCGGTTCCGGCGTGGTGAAGGTGCTCGCGATGGACCGCGCGATGAAGCTGCCATTCAAGGTGTCCACCACCACGAGCAACTTCATGATCGGCGTCACGGCGGCGGCGAGCGCCGGTGTCTACCTCCATCGCGGCTACATCGAGCCGGAGATTGCCTTCCCCGTCATGCTCGGCGTGCTGGCTGGCGCGCTGCTCGGCGCGCGCGTGCTGGCGCGCGCGCGCACGGAGTGGCTCCGCCGGCTCTTCACTATCGTGGTCGCCGTGCTCGCGGTGGAGATGCTGTACAAGGGCTTCACGGGGGGCCTGTGAGCGAGTCACCGGCCCGCGCCGCCATGAGCGATCACGAGGTGGACCAGGTGATCGGCCGCCTGCTCCAGATCGGCGTGCTGATTTCCTCACTCGTGGT
>DASTGQ010000293.1:0-2824 GCA_035718985.1 Gemmatimonadaceae bacterium | reverse complement strand
GTAGCGGTGATCGATCCCGCCGCGCGCACCGTGCGTGGCAGCATCACGCTCCCCGACGGCGCGAAGCCGATGGGCGTGGCTGTGGCCGACGACGGCTCGCGGATCTACGTCTCAACCGGCCGTGGTGGAGAGGTGGTGGTGATCGACCCCAAGCGGGACTCGGTGGTGGCCAGCGTGAAGGTCGGCCAGCGGCCATGGGGGATTGCGCTGTCAGCGGACGGGAACACGCTCTACTCGGCCAACGGCCCGGGCAATGACGTGAGCGTGGTGGACACGAAGAGCATGGCCGTGGTGCGCCACGTGCCGGTCGGCTCCGTGCCGTGGGGTGTGGCGATCGGAGCCAAACCATAGAGGAAGCACGCGGCCACGCTTCAACCAACCACGGGGTGATGCTGTCAGATGCGGGTGCGAGGCCATTCGGCTGCGCGAACTGAGATCCTCACCTCACCTTCCATGCGCGCTCTTGTTCAGGGCACTCGCTGCGCCGTCTTCCTTGCCGCTGCGTCACTTCCCGCCGGCGCACAGCGCGCGGCACAGGCGCCAGGCGCGATGATGGCGTCCGCGTCGCTCGCGCAGCCGGTGATCATCCCGTTCACGCGTGGCGCCCGCCACCTGCGTACCGTATGGGTGCGCGTCGGCGCCGACAGCGCGGACTACCTGTTCGACACGGGCGGCGGAATCACCGTCATCTCGCCACGCGACTCGGCGCTGCTCGGCTGCACGCCGGGCGGGCGCGGGTTCGGCGTGCGTCTCACGGGCGAAGTGCTCTCAGGCCACAACTGCGCCAACGTCACGCTCGGCATCGGGCCATTCGAGGTGACGAACGACGCCGGCGTACTGGACCTGACGACGATGCTCGGTCCAGGTGCGCCGGCAGTGCGCGGGATGATCGCGCTGAACTCCTTCGCCGGTCGTGCGTTGACGCTGGATCTCGCGCACGAGCGGATGGTGGTGGAGACACCGTCCAGCCTCGCCGAACGCGTGCGACACATGACGCCGGTACCGATGCGCCTCGCGACGGGCGAGCACGGTGGGCAGCTCGCCGTGTACGTGGGCGTGCGTGCGCGGAACGGCGCGATGCTGTGGATGGAGTGGGACTCGGAGAACAACGCGTCCACCCTCGTCTCGCCGCAGGCGCTGTCGCTGCTCGGCGGCGACAGCACGAGCCGGATGAACGACCTCCTCGTGGCGCTGGCGCCCGGTATGAACGTCGTGATCCCGATGATGACGAAGGCGAACATGATCCACGACGGCGTGCTGAGCGCCGCGTTCATGGAGCGCGCCACCTGGACGGTGGACCTCGAGCACGGCCGGCTCTGGGCAGGACCGGTCATGCCGCTCGCCTCGCTCCCGGAAAGTGGCTCGGTCGTCGCGCGCGTTCCGCCGTCGAGGGATCCCGTTGGTCTATACCGTACGACGATTTTCGTCGGCGGACATCCGCACGTCGGCGTGATGCAGATCAGTTGCGATGGCGATAAGCTGCTCGCCGAGGCACGCGACGTCGGCGAGGATGACGAGCACGCGCTGTACGATCTGGTGATGCATGGTGACACGCTCGGCTACGACATTCACATTCCCGGGCCCGTCCCGGTGCGTGTGGTGTTCGATGGCTTCACCGGCAGGGGGACGTGGGGCGACGGCGGCGTGAAGCGCGGCGGCGCTGTCGAGATGGTGAAGGTTCGCTGACTCGGTTCGACTGTGGCTCGAGGGGCTGCTCGAGCTGTCCGAGGCGGCCGACCCCGTCATGGCGGCCGGAGCCGACCCCCGCCACTTGCAATCCGCCTCCGTCGCAATTACCTTAGTTCTGAGATGACTCACACCGTTCGTTCACCCGTCGCGAAGAAGGTCCCGACGCTCGATGCCGGGGAGGCTTCGGCACTGCGGCTGTGGGTGATCCTGTCGCGGGCGCATGAGGCCATCGCGCGGCACGCCGAGGCGGACGTGGCGCGGCACGGATTGACCATCGCCGAGTTCGGCATCGTCGAGGCGCTGTACCACGTCGGACCGATGCTGCTCGGCGAGCTCCAGCGTCGGATCCTCGTCTCGAGCGGCGGAGTGACCTACCTCGTGGATCGACTGGAGGAGCGCGGCCTGGTGAAGCGCGAGCCCTGCCCCAGCGACCGTCGAGCGCGGTACGCGGCGCTCACCACGGAAGGGAAGAAGCTCGTGGCGCGGATCTTCCCGGACCATGCCCGGGTGATCGAGCGTGCGATGTCCGGGCTCACCCGCAGCGACCGCGAGCGTGCGGCCACGCTGCTGAAGTCGCTGGGGCGCGCGGCCGAAGCGCTCCCGCTGTCGAGCGTCAAGGAGTGACTTTTGCCTGTCCCTGTATCTCAGTACTGTGATGCTTACCAATCAATGAGGAGCCTGCCATGACTGCCACAGCGACCCAAGCCCCGACCTCCACCTGGAACATCGATCCGGCGCACACCACGATCGAGTTCTCGGCCAAGCACATGATGATCACCACCGTAAAGGGGCGCATCGCCGACGTGCGCGGCGCCATCGTCGTGGACGAGAGCGACCCGTCGCGCTCCCACGTGGAAGTGGAGATGGATGCCAAGAGCCTCGACACGCGGAGCGAGCAGCGCGACCAGCACCTGCGCTCCGCCGACTTCCTCGACGTGGAGAAGTTCGCCCACGTGACCTTCCGCTCGAAGAAGGTCGAAGGCGCGAGCAACAAGCCGGGCACGCAGTTCAAGGTGGTGGGCGACCTCACCATCAAGGACGTGACGAAGGAGGTCGTCCTCGACACGACGTACGAGGGGCGCGGCAAGGATCCGTGGGGCGGCGAGCGCGTGAGCTTCAGCGCCGACACGAAGAT
>DASTGQ010000292.1:0-4809 GCA_035718985.1 Gemmatimonadaceae bacterium | reverse complement strand
CGCTCGTCGCCATACGACAACGTCAGGTCCGCATTTTCCGTCGCCCGCAGGGCCGCCATCAGACGACCGCCGTGACGGCCGTAGTAATCGCGGTAGTCGCGGTGAAACAGGAAGGCCGCGAGCCCGGCCTCCGCATCGCTGAGGTGCCAGTCCTCGACGCTGCTCGCCACGTTGAACAGCTCGCCCGCCATCGTCACGCCGTACAGGCGCCCCACGCGCACCTCACCACGCACGATGTGCCCGACGTCGGCGGTGGACGTGGTGAAGCTGCTCCCCGTACGAACGATGGCGTCCGCGTTCAGCCGCAAGTGTCCCCAGCCCTGGTCCCGGTAGAGCACCGGCCCCACCTTCACCGGCAGTCCTTCCGTCCGGTTGTACGCGCCTGCCGAGGCAATCTCGAGTCGATTCGAGTTCGGCTTGCCGCCGAGCTCGAAGCGCCGCCACCACTGGTCGCCGACGCGCGGCCCCGTCAAGCTCGCGACCAGCCGATCACCGTCACGCGTGTAGCGGAGTGGCGGATGGTACACGCGCAGCTCACCACCGATCGTCGCGCCCTCGCTTCCCTCCACCTCGCCGCCCACGACGAGCAGATCGCCGTCGATGCGCGCGCCCTTCCGGAGCAATACGTCCGCGTTGATCGCCAGCAGTCGCCCCGTGATTCGACCCGCCACGATCACCGGGCCGTCCAGCACCGCGACGTCGCCACGAATGACGCTGTCGGCGGGGATCTCCACCTGGTCTGCCGCCCGCAGTGTCGTCGTCGCGTTGTACAGGGCCACGACCTCGCGCGCCACGTCGCGCGGAAGCTCGTTCGTCGCCAGGGTGTCGCGCTGCTGCGCCCCTGCGGGTGCGGCGGATAGCGTCGCGATCACGCACGCGAATCCGACCGTGACCGACCACGCGCTCTGCCTCTTTCGTTCGCGCGTCATTCTTCGCCCACCGGGATGCCTAGTCGCCGCATCCGCCGATACAGGTTTGCCCTGTCCGTCCGGAGCCGTCGTGCCGCCTCCGCCACGTTACCCCCCGCCGCCGACAGCGCGCGAATGATCAGTGTCCGTTCGTGTCCATCCAGCGTGTCGCTCAGCGACCCGTCCAGCTGCGTGGGGTCCGGAAGCGGCGCCGCCGCCGGCCGGCTGCCGTCCATAGGCAGCACGCTGCGCACATCGGCTTCGTCCACCTCCGCACCGGCATGGAGGATGGCGAGCCGCTCCACGATGTTCGCCAGCTCGCGCACGTTGCCGGGCCAGCGATAGCGCGCCAGCAGCGCGAGCGCGCCCGGCGTCCACTGCGGCGGCCTGCGCCCCGTTCGCGCCTGGTGCAGCAGTGAGAAATGTCGCACCAGCGCCGGAATGTCGTCGGGCCGCTCGCGCAGCGGAGGCACGTTGATCGGGATCACGTTCAGCCGGAACAGCAGGTCCTCGCGGAACGTCCCCTCGGCGACGGCGCGCGCGAGGTCGCGGTTCGTGGCGCTCACGATGCGCACGTCCACCCGGATCGGTTTTCCTCCGCCGACGCGCTCGATCTCCCGTGCCTCGATTGCCCTCAGCAGCTTCGCCTGCGCCTCCGCGCCGAGGTCTCCCACCTCGTCGAGGAACAGCGTCCCGGTGTGCGCAAGCTCGAATCGCCCGATCCGGCGCTCGGTCGCGCCCGTGAAGGAGCCCTTCTCGTGACCGAACATCTCGCTCTCCACGAGGTCACGCGGGATCGCTGCGCAGTTCACCCGCACGAAGGGACGATCCTTCCTCGCGCTCCCGAAGTGGATCGCCGCTGCGACCAGCTCCTTGCCCGTGCCCGACTCCCCGGTGATCAGCACGCGAGCGTCCGTCGGCGCCACTCGCGCGATCAGCGCGCGCACGTGGTCCATCGCCGGGCTGGCGCCGATCATCTCGCCCGAGAGGCCGAGATCCTCGCGCAATGCACGCGCCTCACGTCGCACGCGCCGCAGTTCCAGCGCCGATGCCAGTGCCAGCAGGACTCCCTCCGGCGTGAGCGGCTTCTCCAGGAAGTTGAACGCACCGAGCTTCGTCGCCTTCACCGCGTCGCTCAGACCAGCCTTGCCGCTCATCATGATCACGGGCACGTCGGGGACCTGCTCGCGCAGCCGCTCCAGCGTCGCCAGGCCATCCAACTCGCCCGGCATCATCAGGTCGAGGAGCACCGCATCGGGGCAACTCTCCGCAACTCGCGTCAGCCCGGTCGCACCGTCGGCCGCGTCACGCACCTCATACCCCTCGCTCGTGAGCAGCGCGCCCACCATGCGCCGGATGTTCGGCTCGTCGTCGATGATGAGGATGCTCGCCATCAGCTCTCGCGCTCCGTACCGCGGCGCGCCGCGGCGCCGCCCGGTTCGCTCACCGGCAGCACGAGGCCGATCGTCGTGCCCTGGCCCGGCGCGCTCTCCGCCCACGCCGTGCCGCCATGCGCGTGCAGCGTCTGGCGCACGATGGCCAGCCCCAGCCCCGTTCCCCCCGCCTTGTGCGTCACGTACGGCTCCCAGATGCGCTCCAGGCGCGAGGCAGGGATTCCGCTCCCCACATCGCGCACGAGGATCTCCACCATCGTGCTGCCGGCACTCGCCGTGAGGGCGCGTCGTACGCTCACCGATATCGGCGCGCCCGGCGGGCTCGCTTCCACGGCGTTGAGCAGCACGTTGGTCAGCGCGCGCCCCAACGCCTCGGCATGGCCCGGAACCATGGGCACGTCCTCCTCCGCCGTTATGGTCACCGGTGTGGTTGCCGGCACGGCGCTCCGCGTGCACGCGCGCGCCAGCTCCAGCAGGTCCACGGGGGCGTGTGGTCCTTCGGGGAGCCGACCGAACTGCGCGAAGCTCCGCGCCATCTCGTCGAGGCGCCGCGACTCTGTCTCCAGCACGTCCACCGTGTCCTGCAGCTCCGGCGGCGCTTCCCGACGCAGGCGCGCGATCGCGAAGCGGATCGGCGTGAGCGGATTCTTGATCTCGTGCGCCACCTGTCGCGCCGATTCGCGCAGCGCCGTCGTGCGTTCTGCCTCGAGCGCGCGCGTGCGACCCAGCCGCAACTCCTCCGCCATCTCGCGCATCCGGTTCCGCAGCACCACGAACTCCGGCGCGCCCTTGCGGGGCGGACCCTCCGGCAATTCCTCCCCACGTCCGATCATTGCCGTCCATCCCACCAGCTCGCTGAGCGGACGGCTCAGGTTGCGGCTCAGGTGTCCCGCCACCCGCGACGCGACGAGGCCCATCAGCAACGCCGCCAGCAGCGCCAGCAGCGCCGCCAGCACCGGGGCCCGGCGCGTCATGAGGAACTCGAGCTGGTGCCCGCGCAGAAGGCCTTCAGCCAGCGCGCGCCGATGTTCGTCCAGCAACGCGCGCTGTCCCGCCGTCAGCGGCGCCGAACGCACGGCCTCGATTGCGCGTGAGCCCGTCTCGGCGATGCGCTCCATCGCCGGCGTCGTACCAAGCAGCGGCAGCGCGCGGACGACAGTCATCTCCCACGCCGCCGTGAGCAGGAGGGTGGGGATGAGCGCGAAACCGAGCAGAATGAGAAAGAGACGGGCGCGAAAGCCGACCTGCTTCACGGGTGCTCCGTACGGACGCGCTGGAGGGAGGATTCGCGGTAACATACAGGTCGCTCCATCGGGCGACCACCCTCGACCGCACCGCTCATGCGCACCCATACCACCTACCGGATCTTCGAGACCGCCAGGCGCCAGGAGATCATCGACATCACCGACGACGTCGAGGCGTGCCGCGCCGAGGCAGACGTCACCGAAGGCATGATCCTCGTCTCCGCCATGCACATCTCGGCATCCGTCTTCGTGAACGACCACGAGCCGGGACTCTGGGCCGATATCCAGCAGTGGCTCGAGGAGCGCATCGCGCCGTGGTCGCCGGAGCAATACCGGCACAACCGAGGCACCGGCGAGGACAACGCTGCCGCGCACCTTCGCTCGCTAACCATCGGGCACGAAGTCATCGTGCCCGTCACGGCCGGTCGGCTCGACCTCGGTCCCTGGCAGCGCATCTTCTACGGCGAATGGGACGGCCAGCGCCCCAAGCGCGTGATCTTCAAGGCGCTCGGTACGTAGCGGCAAGCCCGCACGGCACGGAGTCAGCTGCACCCCGCAGGCGCGCAGCTCATGAAGTCCTCGGGTGAGCAGCGCATGCCGTCATTTCGCAGGCGCGCAGCCCCTGTCGTGCCCCCCCTCCAGGCGAGGGTTACGCAAATCGTTGGGATACCATAGATTACGCTCCTGGTCATCTCCGGAGGCGCGAGCACTCGCCCGCGGCGACGGGGGTGACCAGGTCAACGACGGTGTCGGCGTGATCGGTGCCGCCCTCAGGACCGCGCTCGGCGCGGCGGGGCGAGCCGGTGAACGTACGCACCGCGCACTGCCTCTCACGCGACCGCACTTCCACCGATCGACGCTGCATCGGTCCGGTTCGCACAGTGAGAGCACGGGCTTCGCATCGCGGGCCCGCTCACACACCATGCGTCTGGCGACGCAAGGGATCGCATGAACTCACGTACCTCGCGGAATGGCCCGTCGCGCTCAGGCGCCGCGCTCATCCACCGCGGACCCCAGGCGGCCAGTGCGCCGCGCAGCACGCCGGCCTACGGCTCACCGCTCCACGCTCCGAAT
This sequence comes from Gemmatimonadaceae bacterium, assembly GCA_035718985.1. Lineage (GTDB taxonomy): Bacteria > Gemmatimonadota > Gemmatimonadetes > Gemmatimonadales > Gemmatimonadaceae > AG11. The sequence goes on along the minus strand of DASTGQ010000292.1, from coordinate 189 downwards.
GCCGCCCTCCTCATCGACTTCGACAACGTCACGATGGGGATCCGCTCGGACCTCGGCAACGAGCTCCGGACGCTCCTCGGCTCCGACATCATCAAGGGCAAGGTCGCCGTCCAGCGCGCCTATGCCGACTGGCGCCGCTATCCGCAGTACGTCGTCCCGCTCGCCGAGTCCTCCATCGACATGATCTGG
>DASTGQ010000291.1:0-2012 GCA_035718985.1 Gemmatimonadaceae bacterium | reverse complement strand
CCTATGCCGCCGCCAAGGGCGCCGTCGTCGCCGTCATGCACGCTGTCGCCGAAGAGGAGCGCGCGAACGGCGTTCGCGCCAACGCCATCGCGCCGTCCACCATCCGCACGGCGGTGAACGTCGCCGCGATGGGAGACAAGGCGGCGATGGTGTCGCGCGAGGCGGTGGCCGAGGTGGTGTGCTGGCTCGCGTCGGACGCGGCGCGCGCGGTGACCGGCCAGCTCATCGCGGTGCGGTGACGACCGGACGCGCGAGATTGCCGCGGTCGGCCGCAGCGGACAGCTTCCCCGCATGACCGTCGTCACGCGCCGCCGCATCGCCGCCCGGGTCGTCCGGCTCGATCGATCGCTCGAGGCGCTGCCGCTCTTTCGCCTCAGCGATTCGGCCGACGACGGTATCATCAGCTGGAGCGACGACCAGGACCGGCGCTGGCGCGTCATCCCGAGTCCAGGTGACCGCCTGCCGGGCACGTTCGACCAGGACGTGTACGTCGAGCTGATGCACCGCTTTCACGAGGCGGGCGAGCCGGCGGACGGGACCATCCACTTCACCCTTCACGCCTTCCTGCGCGCCATGGGTCGTCGCGTGGACGGCCGCACCTACGAGCAGCTCCGCGGCGCGCTCGGACGGCTCGAGCGCACCACGCTCGAGTCGCAGGGCGTGTACGAGGTGGCCCCAACACTGGAGCGTCCAGACCTCCGCTTCAGCGTGCTTGCCGCTGCCGTGGTGGAGCGCCGTCGCACCCTCGATCGCGAGCAGCTCGCCCTCTTCCCGAGCATCGCCACCGCCGAGCCCGGCGTGGCGCGCGTCGTCATCTCGACCGTCCTGCGCGACAACATCGCGGCCGATCACGTCGTCTCCCTCTCGGCGCCTTTCTACGGCTCGCTCGGCTCCCCCGTGGCGCGCCGGCTGTACCGCCTGCTCGAGGTCGCTCGCGCCGACGGACGCCTCACCTGGCGGATCGCCCTCGACGAGCTCGCCCAGCAGCTTCCCCTCGCGCAACGCTATCCGTCGCACCTCCAACGCGTGCTCCAGCCCGCACACGAGATGCTCATCGAGCGTGGCTTGCTGCGCGCCGCCACCGTCCGGCAGCAGCAGCGAGAGTGGTTCGTGGACTACATGCTCGGCTCGCGTCCGCCCTGAGCGTCCCACACCACCTCTGGCGTGAACTCTGCCACGCCCGCTAGCGTGCCTCGGGCTTCATGTTGCGGAACCCGCGGCGGGCCCGGGCGTATTCTATCGGGACGCACTTCTCTCATCATCAAGCAGGTCGTCATGCTCCGTCGTCGCACCGCCATCATCGCACTCGCGCTCCTTCCCGCCGTCGCCGGCGGATTCATCGTCCAGGATCGCGCGTCGTCCGACGGCGCCCGCCTGCTCGACCAGGTCTTCACGCTCGTGTCGAGCCGCTACGTGGACACCGTCGGCCAGGCGGCGCTCTACGAGAAGGCGGCACGCGGCATGGTGAAGGAGCTCAACGATCCGTACAGCGAGCTGTTCTCGCCGAAGGAGCTCGCCAGCTTCTCCCAGCAGACCAACGGCAAGTATGCCGGCATCGGCATGCAGATCCAGGATCTGCAGGGCGCCATCACCGTGAGCACGGTGTTCCCCCATACGCCCGCCGAGCAGGGTGGCGTGCGCGAGGGCGACCAGATCATCTACGTGGATTCGCTCTCCACCCATGGCTGGAGCACCCAGAAGGTATCCGACTATCTCATCGGCCAGCCTGGCACGAAGGTCAAGGTGAAGTTCAACCGGCCGGGGGTCACCGACCCCATCGAGATCAACTTCACGCGGCAGGTGATTCACATCCCCGCCGTGCCGTACGCCATCGTGCTCGACAACAGGATCGGCTACGTGCCCGTCCAGCGCTTCAGTGAGTCGGCCGCCGACGAAGTGCAGTCCGCCGTCAACCAGCTCCAGCGCGATGGCGCCAAGGGGATCATCCTCGACTTCCGCGGGAACCCGGGCGGCATCCTCGAGCAGAGCATCGCGATGTCGAATCTCTTCCT
>DASTGQ010000290.1:0-4452 GCA_035718985.1 Gemmatimonadaceae bacterium | reverse complement strand
GTGCTCCGTCGCATCTGGCAGCAGATGCCTCAGCCCAAGTGGTGCATCTCGATGGGCGCTTGCGCCTCCACCGGCGGCATGTTCGACAACTACGCCGTGGTGCAGGGGATCGACACCATCATCCCGGTGGACGTCTACGTTCCGGGGTGCCCGCCGCGTCCCGAGGGCCTCATGTACGGCATCATGATGCTCCAGCAGAAGGTCATGCGTGAGCGCATGGCGGACAAGTCGCTCCGCCATGAGATGGAGCCCGATCCGGCGAGCCAGCTCTACATCGCGCCGCCCCTCATCGACGAGCTTTCGGAGCCCTTCGGCAACTCCGTGCACCAGACGCGGTCCGGCCTGTGAGCGCCGACTTCAGTCCCGTGCTCGCCGGCCGTGCCGCGGGCGGCAACGTCCCCGCACCCACCACGCCGAAGAACGTCCCCTACCGCGACGGTGCCGCGAACCCGTCAGCGGACGCGCTGCGGTCACGCTTCGGCGGCGCGATCTCGCGCGTGGAGGTCATCTGGGGCGAGACGACGGTGTTCGTCGAGCCGGCACGCGTGAACGAGATCGTGCGCTGGCTGCACGACGACCCCACGCAGCGCTACGACTACTGCGTGGACGTGACCGCCGTGGAGTACCGCGACCTGGATCGCCCGATCGAGGTGGTGTGGCATCTCCGCTCGCTCCCCTTCCGCCGCTTCATCCGCCTCAAGGCGCTGCTGCAGAAGGGCCAGCCACTCGAGGTCCCGAGCATCTGGGACATCTACAAGGGCGTGGATTGGATGGAGCGCGAGTGCTACGACATGTTCGGCATTCGCTTCGCCGGACATCCGGACCTGCGCCGGATCCTGATGTGGGAGCAGTACAAGGAAGGCTTCCCGCTCCGGAAGGACTTCCCGTTGCGCGGCCGGTTCAGCCGGTCGGAGCAGCTGCGGCAGATTCTCTCGCAGAATCCAGAGGCCAAGTACAGCATGGAAGAGATCTCGGTCGTCGAAGCGTTCGAGGAGCTGCCCGCCGACGTGCGGGCGCGCCTCGGCGCCGGCGAGAAGGTGGGAGAGTAGCATGGCCACCGTGAAGCGCACGGTCGAGGTCGAGCTGTCCACCACGGGGCTCGATGCGCGCGGGCGTCCCCAGCGCGTGCCGCTCGCCACCGACCGCGAAGGGAACCTCGTGCCCGTCACGGCAGCGCCGGCCGTGGAACCGGACCTCGAGGGCGAGCACATGCTGATCAACATCGGCCCGCAGCATCCGGCGACGCACGGCGTGCTTCGCCTCGTGCTCGAGCTGGACGGCGAGACGGTGGTGCGGTGCATCCCGCACATCGGCTACCTGCACTGCGGCTTCGAGAAGATCGGCGAGTACCGCCAGTACAACCAGATCATTCCCTGGACGGATCGCGAGGACTACCTCAACAGCCCGGGGAACAACGTCGCGTTCGCGCTCGGCGCGGAGCGGCTCTTCGGCATCGAGATCACCGAGCGCTGCAAGGTGCTGCGGGTCATCGCGTCCGAGCTGTCGCGGCTCATCTCGCACTGCGTCTGGCTGGGCACCTTCTGCATCGACATCGGCGCCTTCACGCCGTTTCTCTGGATCTTCCAGCAGCGCGAGCGCGTGTACACCATGCTCGAGAGCTGGATCGGCGCGCGGCTCACCACGTCGCTCACCCGGGTGGGCGGCATGGGCGCCGACATCCCGGACGGGTGGACGGACGACCTCGCGAACTTCCTGCGCACCTTCCCGCGCGTGCTGGAGGAGTGCAGCACGATGCTGACGAAGAACGCGATCTGGGTCGGCCGCACGATCGGTCTTGGTGCGATGTCGGCGGACGAAGCGGTGAACTACGGGCTGTCGGGGCCGATGCTTCGCGCCTCGGGCGTTGCCTATGACGTGCGGAAGGACTTCCCGTACCTCGACTACGAGACCTACGACTTCGACGTCCCCGTGGGCCAGGCGGGCGACGTCTACGATCGATACCTCGTTCGCATGGAGGAGATGCGACAGTCGGTGCGGATCCTCGAGCAGGCGCTCAAGCGGCTGCCCGACGGCCCCGTGAACGTGGCCGACCATCGCGTGATCCTGCCGCCGAAGTCGAAGGCGATGAGCGACATGGAGAGCATGATCCATCACTTCAAGCAGGTGATGGAGGGGCCGCGTCCGCCGATCGGCGAGGCATACGTGGCGGTCGAGAGCCCCAAGGGGGAGAAGGGCTACTACATGGTGTCCGACGGCACGTCGAAGCCCGTGCGCTGGCGCATCCGGCCGCCCTCGTTCGTGAACCTGTCGGCGATCCCGAAGATGGTGGAAGGACACCTGCTGTCCGACGTCATCGCCATCAACGCCTCGATTGATATCGTAATGGGGGAGATCGACCGATGAGCGGATCGCCGAATGAGATGGGCGAGGTTCGCGCCCCCGCCGACGCCTTTCACGGCCTGCATCCCGCCGCGCCCTATGTGCCGGTGTTCACCGGAGCGCGCCGCAAGGAGCTCGACGAGCTGCTGACGCGCTACCCGACGAAGATGGCGGCCCTCCTTCCGGCGCTGTGGATCGTGCAGGAGGAGCGAGGGTGGGTGAGCAGCGACGGGATGGCCGAGGTGGCCGAGGTGCTGGATCTCACGCCGGCCTACGTGAAGGGCGTGGTGACGTTCTACACGATGTACCACCAGCACCCGGTCGCGAAGCACTTCATCCAGGTCTGCACGACCTCGCCGTGCAACGTGTGCGGCGCGGAAGACGTGGTGAAGGCGCTCCTGCGCCACACCGGCTGCGAGGAGCTGGGGGCCACGTCACCGGATGGCCGCTTCGCCGTGATCGAGGTGGAGTGCCTGGGCGCGTGCGGCTTCGCCACGCCGCTGATGGTCAACGAAAAGTACGTCGAGTCGGTGACGCCGGAGTCGGTGCCCGAGCTTCTTGCCTCCCTGGACTGACATGGGCTTTCCTCACAAGCCGCACGAGCGCGAGACGCTCGTTCTCTCCAAGTACTTCGGCGATCCGGAGGCGATCAGCCTCGACGGATGGCGGAAGCGCGGCGGCTACGTCGCGCTCGAGAAGGCGCTCCGGATGGAGCCCGCCGAGATCGTGCAGGTGGTCAAGGATTCCGGCCTGCGCGGCCGCGGCGGCGCGGGCTTCCCGACCGGCGTGAAGTGGAGCTTCATGAAGCCGGGCGACGGCAAGCCACACTACCTGTGCTGCAACGCCGACGAATCGGAGCCGGGCACGTTCAAGGACCGCGAGATCATGCGCTGGACCCCCCACGCGCTGGTGGAGGGATGCGCCATCGGCGCGTACGCCATCGGCGCCGAGGTCGCGTACATCTACATCCGCGGCGAGTACACGGAGCCCATCGCCCGCATGGAGGAGGCCTGCCGTGAGGCGTACGCCGCCGGCATCCTCGGCAAGAACGCGATGGGCACCGGGCGCACCGTGCACGTGTACGTGCACAAGGGCGCCGGCGCCTACATCTGCGGCGAGGAGACGGCGCTCATGAACTCGCTGGAAGGGCGCCGCGGCAATCCGCGCATCAAGCCGCCCTTCCCGGCGGTGGCCGGTCTCTTCGCCCAGCCGACGACGATCAACAACGTCGAGACGCTGGCGGCGGTGCCGCACATCCTCAACAACGGCGCCGACTGGTACAAGCAGTTCGGCCGCGCCGACAACCCGAAGTCCACGGGCACCAAGCTGTTCTCCGTGTGCGGCAACGTCGCGCGGCCGGGGAACTACGAAGTCACGATGGGCTTCCCGTTCAAGGACTTCCTCTACGACCTGTGCGGCGGTCCGCTGCCGGGCCGCAAGTTCCGCGCGATCATCCCGGGTGGCATCTCGGTGCCCATCCAGACGGTGGAAGAGGCCGAGAACTCGCCGATGGACTACGAGGGCTTCGTCGCCAACGGCACGATGCTCGGCTCGGGCGGCGTGATCGTCATCGACGACGCGCAGAATCTGGTGAAGCAGATCGCGCGCGCGGCGCGCTTCTTCGCCCACGAGAGCTGCGCGCAGTGCACACAGTGTCGTGAGGGCACCGCGTGGACGACGAAGATTCTCGAGCGGATCGCCGCTGGCGATGGAACCTCGGAGGACCTCGACACCTTGTTGGAAATCGCCGACAACATGACGGGCAAGACGATCTGTGTGCTCAGCGATTCCTGCGCGACGCCCGTCGTTTCGGGGCTCAAGAAGTTCCGCAGCGATTTCGAGGCGCTGATCAAGAAGAAGACGCATCATCTCGTGCCGGCTGTCGCGTGACCGGCAGCGCACGCCCGACCGCACGCATACCGACGCACAACCATCGATGACGGCTCCCGCATCCAGCACGCAGACGGTCAACCTAACGATTGAGGGGCGCCCCGTATCGGTGCCGGCGGGGACGTCGATCCTCGAGGCGGCGAAGGCGGCCGGCGTGCTCATTCCGCACTACTGCTACCACCCAGGCCTTCCCGTGGCCGGGGTCTGCCGCATGTGCCTCGT
>DASTGQ010000289.1:0-2492 GCA_035718985.1 Gemmatimonadaceae bacterium | reverse complement strand
GCCGCGCGGCGCAGATGGAAGTGCACGCCGACGGCCAGCTGGCGCACTTCAACCTCGGTCTCGCCTTCCGCCAGAAGGGCTACTACGGCGAGGCCCTGCGCGAGTACGCCAAGGCGCTGGAGCACGCCGAGGCGCCGTTGCTCGTGAAGCAGGCGATGGCGGAGGTGCATCTGCTGCGCCGGGAGCCGCGGCACGCGGTGGAGCTGTACGACGAGCTGCTCGTCGCCAACCGCGACAGCGCCAAGCTGTGGAACGAGCGCGGCGTGGCACTGCACCAGGAGGGCCGCTTCGCCGACGCCGCGGAGAGCTATCGCTGCGCCGTACAGGCGGAGCCCACCTACGTGCTCGCGCACAACAACCTGGGCGTCGCGCTCTACCACGAGGCGGATGTCGAGGGCGCCTTCGCGTCGTTCCGCGCGGCGCTGGAGACGCAGCCGGCGTTCACCAAGGCGCGGCTCAACCTCGCGCTGCTGCTGAGCAAGCACAAGCGCTACCAGCTCGCACTGGAAGCGTATCGCGCGGTCCTCGAGACATCGGCCGATGATCCGGCGGCGTGGAACGGCATCGGCCTCGTGCTCGCCGACCTCCGCAAGCACGAGGACGCGCGCAACGCGTTCGCGCGCGCCGTCCAGGCCAGGCCGGACTACGCGGAGGCGCACTACAACCTCAGCTTCGCCCTCTCCAACCTGGGCGACTTCGAGGGGGCGCTCCGCGAGACGAAGCGCGCGCTGGAGCTGGATCCGTACTACGTGGCGCAGAAGTTCGAGCTGGCAATCGACCTCGAGTACGAGGATCCCGATCTCTCCATCCAGCCCGACCTCGGGGCCGCCGAGCGGCTGGACGAAGCCGTCGCGGATTTCTCGTTCGACGCCAGCGTCCTCGACTCGCTCTTCACCTCGCTCACGCCGGCACCCGACACGAGCGCAACGGAGCCGGGCGAGACGAACGCGTACGGCATGGCCGCCGACTACCTCGCGATGGGGCTCTACGACCGCGCGGCGGCGGAGGTGAGTCGAGCACTGGCGCGCGGCGCGCCGCGACCGGCGGGCTACCTGCTGCTCGGAGACATCTACTCGCGTCAGGGACTGCACGGCGAGGCGCTGGAGCGCTATCGCGAGGTGCGGCGCGAGCTGCCAGACGATCCACACGCGCGGATGGGCGAGACCCGCGCCTTGCTGGCCACGGGGCGCGGACGTGAAGCGCTGGCGCTGGCCGAGGAGCTCGTCGTCGCCATGCCGGCAACGGTGGAAACGCTGCTGCTGGCCGCCGATGCCCGCGCCGACACCGGTGACCCGGCGGCGGCGCTGGCTGCGCTGGACCATGCACGCAGGCTGGCGCCGCAACGCGCGGACGTGCACCAGAAGCTCGGTGACATCGCGCGCTCACTGGGGGACAACGAAGGCGCCATCGCTGCCTATCGGCATGCGCTCGAGCTGGACGGCGACTTCGCCGTCGTGCGGTACCAGCTCGCGCGGTTGCTGCGCGACCGCGGGCACCTGCAGGAGGCGGAGCGCGAGCTCGGCGCGGCGCTCGACGCCGTGCCGACCTATGCGGAGGCCACGCTCGCCCTCGCGAGCATCCAGACGGAGACGGGTCGCGCCGCCCAGGCGCTGTCGCTCCTCATCGGGCTCCTCGAGCGCGACCCCTACAACCTCGACGCACTGCTGGCGCTCGGCGAGACGCTGCTGGCGATGGGGCAGAAGGGAGACGCCATGCGGGCGTTCCGGCGCATCCTCCGCTTCGACCCGGGGCACGTGGGCGCGCTGTACTACGACGGCGTGCTCCTGAACGAGCAGAAGCACTTCCGTGAAGCCATCGAACGGTGGACGCGGGTGATCGAGCGCGAGCCGGCGGGCGAGTTCGCCCGCCGCGCGCGGCGCGCGACGCGCACGGCCAGCGACCTCCAGAGCATCTTCGCGCGCGCGGAGGGCGCCTGACATGGCGATCGAGGGACCGCTCCGCGAGCTTGGCATCCACGACGTCTTCCAGCTGCTCGACCTGAGCCGGAAGACGGGCTCGCTGCGCGTGACCTCCGACCTCCGTGACGACGAGGGCTACGTGCTGTTCGACGGCGGCAAGGTCCTGCACGCCAGCGTGCGCAGCAATCCGACGTCCATCGAGCGGATCCTGCGGCAGGCCGGCAAGCTCACCGACGCCGACGTCACCGCGGCGCAGGCGCTGCCCGCCAGGCCCGGCGAGGGGCTGGGTGACCGCCTCGTCACCGCGGGCGTGATCACCCAGCGCGAGATGGAGCGCCACCTGCGGCAGGCGATCGAGAACGTCGTGTTCGAGCTGATGTCGTGGCGCGAGGGCTTCTTCTCATTCGAGGAGAAGGCGCTCGGCGACGTGCCGCTGGATGCACGCATCCGCATCTCCACCGAGTCGCTGCTCATGGAGGGTGCGCGGCGCATCGACGAATGGTCGCGCATCGCCGACAAGGTGCCGAGCCTGACGGTCGTCCCGTCGCTCGCCGCGGCCGACGAGGGACGCGA
>DASTGQ010000288.1:0-3937 GCA_035718985.1 Gemmatimonadaceae bacterium | reverse complement strand
GGCGATGACGAACGCCTCGATGCTCTTCGAGGGCGGCACGTTGTACTCCGACCGCACCTGTCGCAGTCCGATGACAATGTCCTTGAGCAGCTCGAACTGGCCGACGTGCGCACTGACGTGCGCGTCGTGCCGCGCCTCCGGCCACGCCGTGACGGCGAGCCAAGTGCCATCCACGTGGCCCGGCAGCTTCTGCCACAGCGCCTCGGTGACGAACGGGACGATGGGGTGCAGCAGTCGCAGCGCGCGGTCGAACACGTGCACGAGCACCGAGCGCGCCACCTGCTGGTCCTCGCCCGGCGTGATGAGTCGCGTCTTGATCGCCTCGAGGTACCAGTCGGCGAGCTCGTTCCAGACGAAGCGGCGCGCCGTTTCGGCGTAATCATTGAGCCGGAGCCCCGCGCCCAGCTCCTCCTCGATCCAGTTGCCGCGCAGCGGGCGGAGCGGACCGAGGGCGCGATCGCATTCACGGATGGCGACGTCGAGCCGGTGGAGGATCCATGAATCCGCGCGGGCCAGCTGCTCCGGCGCGATGGACTCGAGCGGCCGCGCCGCCTCGGTGCCGACGTTGGTGAGCAGGAAGCGGCCGATGTTCCAGAGCTTGGTGGCGAAGTTCCGGCCCGGCGCAAAGGTTTTTTCCAGGTCGGCCGGATCGAGGAACACGTCGGCGCCGAGTCCCATGCCGGCGACGAGCGTGAAGCGCAGGGCATCGGCGCCGTAGAGCGAGATCACGTCCAGCGGATCGATGCCGTTGCCCAGCGACTTGGACATCTTGCGTCCCTGGGTGTCGCGCGCCGTGCCGTGCAGGTACACGGTATGGAAGGGCGCCTCGCCGACGAAGGCGTAGCCCGCCATGACCATCCGGGCCACCCAGAAGAAGAGGATCTCAGGGGCCGTGACAAGGACGTCCGTCGGGTAGAACGCACGCAGGTCGGTGGCGCTTTCATTGGGCCAGCCGAGCGTGGAGATGGGCCACAGCCAGCTCGAGAACCAGGTGTCGAGCACGTCCTCGTCCTGCACCACCGCGCAGCCGCAGTTGGGGCACGACGCGAGATCCTCACGGCTGGCGAAGACGTTGTTGGGCGGATCGCACTCGCGGCAATACCACACCGGCACGCGATGGCCCCACCAGAGCTGGCGCGAGATGTTCCAGTCGCGGATGCCCGAGAGCCAGTTCTCGTAGACGGCGATGTGGCGCTCGGGAAGGATCCGCAGCCGGCCGCTGCGCACGGCCTCGAGCGCCGGCTCGGCGAGCGGCTGCATGCGGACGAACCACTGGTCGGACAGGCGCGGTTCCACGACGGTGTCGCAGCGATAGCAGTGGCGCACGTTGTGGACGTGCTGCTCCTTCTTCACCAGGCGTCCAGCGGCCTCGAGCTGCGCGACGATCTTCTTCCGGGCATCGAACCGATCCATTCCTTGCAGGGTGCGTGGCACCCTGCCACCCGCATCGGCGCCCTCGCCCATGTTGCCGAACTGGTCGATCACCACCGGCATCGGCAGGTCGTGGCGGCGTCCGACCTCGAAGTCGTTGGCGTCGTGCGCGGGGGTGATCTTCACCACGCCGGTGCCGAACGCGGGATCCGCGTACTCGTCCGCGACCACCGGGATCGGCATGTCCAGGATCGGCAGGACCACCGACTTCCCGATCAGGTCCTGATACCGCTCATCGCCCGGATTCACCGCCACGGCGACGTCGCCGAGCATCGTCTCGGGGCGCGTGGTGGCGACGGTGATGGAGCGCGAGGGGTCGTCGGCGAGGGGATACGAGATGTGGTAGAGCATCCCGTTCGTCTCCGTCGGCTCGGCCTCCTCGTCGGAGAGCGACGTCAGGCAGCGCGGGCACCAGTGGATGACGCGATGCCCGCGGTAGATCAGTCCGCGGTCGTAGAGGCGCACGAACGCCTCGCGCACGGCGCCGCTCAGCTCCGTGCTGAAGGTGTACGCGGTGCGCGACCAGTCGGCCGAGGCGCCCATGGCGCGCAGCTGCCGGAGGATCGTGCCGCCCGTGCGCTCCACGAACTCCGCCGTGCGCGCGACGAACTTGTCGCGCCCGAGGTCGGCGCGGGTGATCCCCTCGTCGGCGAGCTGGCGCTCGACGATGTTCTGGGTGGCGATGCCGGCGTGATCGGTGCCAGGGAGCCAGAGCGTCTCCTGTCCCTTCATGCGCGCCCAGCGCACGAGCACGTCCTGGACGGTGGCGTTCAGCCCGTGCCCGACGTGCAGGATGGCGGTGACGTTGGGCGGCGGGAGCACGATGGTGAACGGCTCGCGATCGCCGCCCACGCGGTTGGAGCGTTCCGCGTCCGCCGTGAAGCAGCCGGCCTGCAGCCAGCGCTCGTAGATGGCCGGCTCGGTGCCGGCGGGATCGTACTGTGCAGGAAGGCCGTCCGGCGCGGACGCGACGGGGTCGGTGGTGCCGGGAGTGGTCATGACCCCGGGAAGTTAATCCACAGCCGCGGAGACGAACAACGTGTGAGACGTGAGGCGTGAAGCGTGAGACGTAAACGACAACGGCACACCGGAGCGAGTCCTGGTGTGCCGTCACGATTCACGTCTCACGACTTACGCTTCACGCGCCTTTACGGCTCCGCTACGTGGTCGGCCTTGGGGACGCCCGTGGGGGCGATGGGGGAGCCGCCAGTGCGGTCGCCCTTGACCTGCTTCTTCTCGCGCTGGCGACGCTCGGCGATGCCGGTGGTGTCCTCGGCCGCGGCGGCCAGCTCGGCCTCGGTGCGCGTCCAGCGCTCCTTGAGCTCGACGCGCGGATCGGCGTGGCGGTCGGGCTCGTCCGAGGTGCCCTGACGGCGGCGGCCGGTGCCGACGGTGCGGCCCTCCCAGCGTGCCTCCGTGAATGCCTCGTCGCCCTCGGCGAAGTGGCGCGCGTGGTCCTCGAGGCGATCCTCCTCCTCGCCGATGGCGAGCCGGTTCACGACGGTGTCCACGCCCGGCACACCGCGCGCGATCGTCACTGCGTGTTCGGATTCTTCCTCCGAGTTCACCCAGCCGGCGAGCTCGATCGTGGCCTCGCCGATACCGCCGATGTCCACGGCGCGCTCGGCAAGGATGGGATCGTTGCGGAACGCGTCGAGCACGCGTTCCTCGAGATCGGTCCCTTCTTCGGCGATCTCATCGTCCTCGTACTCCTCGTACTCGGCGAAGTCGTCGGCCACGGCGTGCTGGCGGCCGAAGCGTTCGCCGACGTCCTCGGCACCGCGGCGCATCCGATTGGCGATGCCACTGAAGCCGCCGACGCGCTGGGCGACCAGCATGCCCACGGCAAAGCCGGCCACGGCGCCGAGCAGCACGCTCGTCACGGTGCCGGTGGTGGAGGAGTCGTCGTCGTCCTGAAAGCGCAGATATGACATGACGGGAGGCCTGTGGCGGAGGGTCTGCCGCAACGATAGCTTAGGAAAGATCGTTCCGCGAATCTTCGGCGCGTGTATGCAGCCGATCTTGCGGGTGCGCCGTGCAAGAAGAAGGCCGAACGACTTCCCCCACGAACGGCGTTGATCCGTGCGCTTCAACCGCTTCCTTCGCCATCCTGACGAGAGGCCGCCGCGGCCCTCCGACGTGCCCGTGCGGCGCGCCGTGATGTGGGGCCTGGTCGGCCTCGCCATCGTCGTCGGGCTCGTGCTGTACTTCCTCTACGCCCGGCTGCTCCAGCCACTCGTCTCCTGACGTCCAACCGCTCCACCGAAGCATGATCGACCGACCCGATTCCGCCACCGCCGTCGCCGGATCCGAGCTCACCCTTGTGCTCCCGGACGGGGCGACGCGCACGGTGCCGGCCGGCACGCTCCCCGCCGACGTCGTGCGCACGATCGGCGAGCGACTGCTCATGGCCGCGGTGGCGGTGTCGGTGGATGGCGAGATCCAGGACCTGATGACGCCGTTGCGGAAGGGCGGCGCCTTTCGGGTGCTCACGGAACGCGACGCC
>DASTGQ010000287.1:0-3644 GCA_035718985.1 Gemmatimonadaceae bacterium | reverse complement strand
AGGGGCAGGGCTTCCGCAAGCAGGCGCGCGACCGGATGCTCGTGCTGCGCGTCCCTGTCCCCGACGGCGGCGTCCTCCTGGCCGAAGGGCCGCCGGTGGACGTGCAGGCGTTCAAGACGCGCGTCGCGAGCTGCGCCGGCGCATCAAGGAGGAGCTCGATCGCGCCGGCGTCGTCACCGTCGCCTGATCATCGCGGCCGCGTTCATCGCTAGCTTTCCCCGGCCGACCCGCCTCTCGCCCGTCCACGTCCAGCGCTCGCTCCATGTCCGACTTCCGACTGTACAACACGCTCACGCGCCAGGTCGAGCCATTCGCTCCCGCCGACGGGCGCACCGTGCGCATGTACACCTGCGGGCCGACGGTCTACAACCCGGCGCACCTCGGCAACTTCCGCACGTTCCTGTTCGAGGATCTCATGCGGCGCGTGCTCGCGCTGCGCGGGTGGCAGGTGCAGCAGGTGATGAACCTGACCGACGTGGACGACAAGATCATCCGTCGCGCGTTCGAGCAGGGGAAGACCATCACGCAGGTCACCGAGCCGGTCATCGAGATCTTCCAGCACGATCGCGAGTATCTGCGCATCCAGCCTGCGGAGCAGTATCCGCGCGCCACGGAGTTCATTCCGCAGATGATCGCGCTCGTGCAGCGCCTCGTCGATCGCGGCGTGGCGTACCAGGCCGAGGACGGTTCGGTGTATTTCGCCATCGACCGGTTTCCCGGCTATGGCAAGCTGTCGCGGCTCGACACGCGTGAGGTGAAGAGCGGCGCACGCGTGCTGCAGGACGACTACAGCAAGGAGAACGCGCAGGACTTCGCGCTCTGGAAGGCGGCCAAGCCGGAGGACGAGGCCACCGGCGCGGCGTGGGACTCCCCGTGGGGGCGCGGTCGTCCCGGCTGGCATCTCGAGTGCTCGGCCATGGCGATGGACCTCCTCGGCGAGACGCTCGACCTCCATTGCGGCGGCATCGACCTCATCTTCCCGCACCACGAGGACGAGATCGCCCAGAGCGAAGCGGCCACCGGGCGCACCTTCTCGCGGGTCTGGTGCCACGGCGCCTTCCTCCTCACCGAGGGCGCCAAGATGGCCAAGCGGGTGGGGAACGTGAGCACGGTGCAGGGGCTGCGCGAGGCGAAGGTGTCGGCGGCCGCGCTGCGGCACTTCGTGTTCAACACCCACTACCGCAAGGAGCTCAACCTCTCGGACGAGGCGCTCCAGGCCTCGTCCGAGGCGGTGAAGCGTGTCGGCGCCTTCGCCGAGCGCCTGCGCGATCCCATGACGCTGACGCTTGGCGGGACTCCGGAGCTCGCCAGCGCGGCTGACGAGGCCATCGCGGCCGCCGAAGCTGCGTTGTTCGACGACCTCAACGGCCCCGAAGCGCTGGCCGCCCTCTTCGACTTCGTCCGGAAGGGCAACGCCGAGCTGGACCGAAAGGGGGGCGACCGCGCCGCCGTCGAGCGGGCACGGCAGGCGTTCGACCGGATCGATTCCGTGCTCGACATCGTCCCGGAGCGGGCCGAAGCGGACGCCGAGCTGGTGCGGTGGGTGGAAGAGCGGATCGCGGCGCGGCGCGAGGCGAGGATCCGCCGGGATTTTGCCGAGTCCGACCGCATCCGCGACGAGCTGAAGGCGCGCGGCGTCGTGCTGGAGGACTCGGCGGGGGAGACGCGGTGGAAACTCGCGTGAACTGCACGTGAATCGTGGGACCTGAACTGAACGTGAATCGTGAGACGTGAATCGTTAGACGTGACTGCGGCCCGCAGTTACGTCTCACGATTCACGTCTCACCTCTCACGCCTCAGGTCTCACCCGCCTCTGGCCCTAAGTCCGCTCCCTCAGCCGCCTTGACCTTCCCTCACGAGTCAACTATCCTAAGAGTCTCGCGCAAAAAAGGGCCGTCGGCTGACGTAGCTCAATTGGCAGAGCACCTGATTTGTAATCAGGCGGTTGCGAGTTCGATTCTCGCCGTCAGCTCTGCGGTGCGGGGAACAGGGGTGGGGTACCCAAGCGGCCAACGGGATCAGACTGTAAATCTGACGGCGCAAGCCTTCGAAGGTTCGAATCCTTCCCCCACCATGCGCCGCCATGGAGGCGGTGCGGCAGGATAGGGGCGGTTCGTCGCGGGAGTAGCTCAGCTGGTAGAGCGCAAGCCTTCCAAGCTTGATGTCGCGGGTTCGAGCCCCGTCTCCCGCTCTTTGGGACGCAGGATGCAGGTGCAGGGCAACATTCACAGGTCGCCTTGCTCGCGTAGCTCAGTTGGTAGAGCACACCCTTGGTAAGGGTGAGGTCATCGGTTCAATCCCGATCGCGAGCTCTGGAAGGGCGCGGACAGACAGACCTTTCTTACTCGAGATACTCAGCAATGGCCAAGGCAAAGTTCGAGCGGACGAAGCCGCACGTGAACGTGGGGACGATCGGGCACGTCGATCATGGGAAGACGACGCTGACCGCGGCGATCACGGCGATCCAGGCGGCGAAGGGGCTGGCGCAGACGGTGGCCTTCGACCAGATCGACAAGGCGCCCGAGGAGCGCGAGCGCGGCATCACGATCGCGACCGCCCACGTGGAGTACGAGTCGCCGAAGCGGCACTATGCGCACGTCGACTGCCCGGGCCATGCCGACTACGTGAAGAACATGATCACCGGGGCGGCGCAGATGGACGGCGCCATCCTCGTGGTGTCGGCCGCCGACGGCCCGATGCCGCAGACGCGCGAGCACATCCTCCTGGCCCGCCAGGTGAACGTGCCCTACGTGGTCGTGTTCATGAACAAGGTGGACATGGTCGACGATCCGGAGCTGCTGGACCTGGTCGAGCTCGAGGTCCGCGAACTCCTCTCGGCGTACAACTTCCCCGGGGACGAGACGCCGATCATCAAGGGCTCGGCCCTGAAGGCGCTCGAGTCGAAGGACCCGAACAGTGAGTACGGGCAGAAGATCGGCGAGCTGATGGATGCGCTCGATTCCTACATCCCCGAGCCCAAGCGCGAGGTGGACAAGCCGTTCCTGATGCCCGTCGAGGACGTCTTCTCGATCACGGGGCGTGGCACGGTGGCGACGGGCCGTATCGAGCGCGGGATCATCAAGGTGCAGGAAGAGGTGGCGCTGGTCGGGTTCAACTCGGACAAGAAGACCGTGGTGACGGGGGTCGAGATGTTCCGCAAGCTCCTCGACGAGGGGCGCGCGGGGGACAACGTCGGCCTGTTGCTGCGCGGCGTGGACAAGAACGACATCGAGCGCGGGATGGTGCTGGCGAAGCCGGGGTCGATCACGCCGCACACGAAGTTCAACGCCGAGGTCTACGTGCTGACCAAGGAAGAGGGCGGGCGGCACACGCCGTTCTTCAAGGGCTACCGGCCGCAGTTCTACTTCCGGACGACGGATGTGACCGGGAGTGTGGAGCTGCCGGAAGGGATGGAGATGGTGATGCCGGGGGACAACGTGCAGATGACGATCGAGCTGATCACGCCGATCGCGATGGACGAAGGGCTCCGGTTCGCGATCCGCGAGGGCGGCCGCACGGTCGGCGCCGGCGTGGTGGCGAAGATCCTCAAGTAAGGCAAAAGCATGTGACGCGTGAATCGTGAGGCGTGAGACGGAACTGCTCACGCCGTCACGCTTCACGATTCACGATTCACGAGCAGTTCG
>DASTGQ010000286.1:0-2063 GCA_035718985.1 Gemmatimonadaceae bacterium | reverse complement strand
GAGCGGCGGCGCGCCGCGCGCCGCGGCGAGCAGGGCGTTGATGTCGGGCGGCGACGTGACATCGAGTGTGCTGCCGTTCGCGCGCGGCTCGTGACCGCCGAGGGTGACGAGGATCGCCGCCACCGTGGCGCTGAGGATCCGGATCATGTTCTCTCCGTGCATTGACGTTGAAATTTCAGCACATCACTCCATGAAGAACGGGCGCCGAGCCGCGCGCCCGTTCAGTCAGCCATCACCGATCAGGGAAAGGGACGCGGCATCGGCATTGGCATTGGCCACGGACCCGACGCACGACCGCCCGCGAGCGCGTGCACGGCCATCGCCCTCACCCTCGGGTCCGACGACTCGAGCAGTCCCTTCAGCGCATCCACCGACTGCTCGCCCAGCACGGCGAGCGCGCGGATCTCGGCAATCTGCACGTCCTTGTTCTGCTCCGACGCCACGGCGGACTTCAGCGCCGGCACCGCACCGGCATCCTCGATCTGGTACAGCGCCCATGCGGCGAGCATGCGCGTGTGCGGGTCGCTGTCCTTCAGCATGGCGATCACCGGCGCCGGAGCCTGCTTCGGCGAGATGTTGCCGATGGCCCACAGCGCACGCAGGCGGACACGTGCATCGGTGTCGCCGAGCGCCGCGACGAGCGCATCCACCGGGGCATGACCGCCGACGTTGCCGAGCGCCCATGCAGCGGTGGCGCGCACGTCCTTGCTGGCATCGCTGCGCAGCGCGGCGCTCAACGCGTCCACGTCGGAGCGTCCTTCGTCCCCCTCGCCGAGTGCCCACGCGGCCATCTCGCGCACGCCGGCATCGCTGTCGTGGCGGAGCGCGTTGCCGAGTGCCTGCACGGCGACCGGCTGGTCGGCGTACTCGCCGAGCCCCCACGCGGCCATGCGCCGCAACGAGGCGCTCGTGTCCGTGGCGAGCACCCTGGCCAGCAGCGTCGCGCGCTCGTCGGGAGACTGCGCATTGCGGCTTCCGCGCCCGCTGGTGCCCTGGAACAGCGACTCGAGCACCGCCGGCACGGTCGCCTTCACCACCGTGGTCGCCGTCGCTCCGGCGTACGCGCCGATCGACTCGGCAACGGCGTTCATCGATCCGTCGACGACACGAACGCGCGGCACGTCCTGCTCACGCACCTGCTCCCGCGCCTGCTCACGTGTCTCCTGGCGCGTGATGGTCTGCGTGTCCGTGCGCGTGAACGTATCGGTGCGCTCCTGCATCGGGCCCATCGCGAGTGAATTGCGATCGACGTGCGCGTCGGCGCGCGGCACCGGCGCGGCCGCACCCACCGTCACGGCAAGCAGCGCGAGCGTGGCGATGAGCCCCGCTGACTGCCTGCGGCTCGGCGCGGCGCGACGGAGCTCCGGATCCAGGATGGCGAGCATGCGTCCCTCGAACTCCTTGCGGCGCGCCATGGCGAGCGCCACCAGCGGGGTGGAGTCGCCGCGCACCGACGTCACGATGTCGAGCAGGTGCTCGGCGTAGTCCGGCGCGTCGGTGCCGCAGGCGAGCGCGAGGTCGTCACAGGCGCGCTCGCTCTCCGAGCGCAGCGCGCGCGCCGCCGACCACACGAGCGGATGGAACCAGTACGCCGCGCACGCCATGCGGCCGACGGTGTGGCCGAGCAGGTCGTGACGCCGCACGTGCGCCAGCTCGTGCAGCAGCACGGCGCTACGGCGTTCCATCGTCCACTGCTCGCACTCGGCGGGGAGCACGATGGTGGGCGCGAGCACGCCACAGGCGAAGGGCATCTTCACGTCGTCGCTCTTCAAGAGCCGCGGCGCCTCGTCGAGGCCGAGTCGATCGGCGATCTCGAACAGCGGATTGCGCCACGCCGGCACCTCGAGTGGCGACGCGTTGCGCACGATCCGCCGCACGGCGAGCGCGGCCCAGGCGAGCGACGCAACGATGCCGAGCGCGACGAGCGCCCACAGCGCGAGCAGGAGCGCGGGCCAGCCCGCCGGCGTGATGGACGCAAGGCGAGAAGGCACGCTCGTCGCGGGAGCGCTCACCGGCATACCGACCGGCGCCGCTTCATTGATGACGCCGACATTGGAGCTTCG
>DASTGQ010000285.1:0-5343 GCA_035718985.1 Gemmatimonadaceae bacterium | reverse complement strand
TGCTCGTCGCCGGCGCTCGAGGTGTAGAGCCTGGGCGTCAGCCCGTAGTAGCCGCCCACCGAGACGAACCCGCCGAACGGCAGCGAGTGCTGGGCCTGGGCGTAGAGCATGTCGTAGTCGGTGCCGAGATGCGTGGCGGTGGTGCCCTTGGTGCCGACGCCCATGATGCCGACGGCGAAGCTGGGCATCCATTTGAGCAGCTTGTCTTCGGGAACGCCGAGCTTGGCATTGAGCAGGAGCGGGTTGTCTGCGGGAAGGCTGAGATCGAATCCCACCTCCAGTTGCACGGTTTCGAAGGGGAGAACGCCCATGGTGAGGCCGGTGGTCACCGGGTAGATGGGAGAGCTGGTGGAGCCTGCCGACCCGCGCCGCCAGAAGTATGTATCGTAGGTGAGGTGCGGCGTGAGGAAGGGCTGGATGGCGGTATTGGAGGGCGCCCAGACGGTGGTCGTCGGTGTCGCGCGAGCGGAGAAGGCACAGAGGGCGAGCAGCAGGGGGGCGAGCTTCTTCATTTCGGGAGCTCCTGCGAGTGCGCGTGCGGCTGCGGGCAAAGGCATCCCGTGCGCGCCCGGGATGAGCGCGCGCGGGCACTGCGGCGAAGACGGCGTTCAGATGTCGAAGTAGAGCGCGAACTCGATGGGCGAGGGGCGCAGGCGTACCGGGTTCAGCTCGCGCTCCACCTTGTTCTCGATCCACGCCTCGATCACGTCGGGCGTGAACACGTCCCCCTTGAGCAGGAACTGGTGGTCCTTCTTCAGTTCGCCGAGCGCCTCCTCGAGCGAGCCGGGCATCTTGGGCACGTCCTTCAGCTCCTCCGGCGACAGCCCGTAGATGTCCTTGTCGAGCGGCGGTCCGGGGTCGATGCGCTTCTCCACTCCGTCGAGGCCGGCCATCAGCATGGCGGCAAACGCCAGGTAGGGGTTGCAGGACGGATCCGGCGAGCGGAACTCCATCCGCTTCGCCTTCGGGCTCGGCGAATACATGGGGATGCGGATGGCCGCGCTGCGGTTGCGGGAGCTGTAGGCGAGGTTCACCGGCGCCTCGAATCCCGGCACCAGCCGCTTGTACGAGTTGGTGGTGGGATTGCAGAGCGCCGCGAGCGCCCGCGCGTGCTTGAGGATGCCGCCCATGTAATGGAGCGCCGTCTCCGAGAGGCCGGCGTATTTCTCGCCGGCGAAGAGCGGCTTTCCGTTCTTCCAGATGCTCTGGTGCGTGTGCATCCCCGAGCCGTTGTCGCCATAGAGGGGCTTGGGCATGAACGTCACCGTCTTGCCGTTGCGCAGGGCGACGTTCTTCACGATGTACTTGAACCAGAGCAGCTTGTCGGCGGTGCGGGTGAGGGAGTCGAAGCGGATGTCGATTTCCGCCTGCCCGGCGGTGGCCACCTCGTGATGCTGCCGCTCGACCTGGATGCCCACCTGCTCCATCACCCGGCACATCTCGGTGCGCACGTCCTGCTGCGAGTCGATGGGCGCGACCAGGAAGTACCCTTCCTTGTAGCGGGGCTTGTAGCCGAGGTTCGGCCGCGTGCCGGCGGTCTTTCCGTCGAAGGTGCTCTCGCTGGGGTTGCCCGTCTCCCACTGCCCCTCGCGCGACTCGATGCGGTAGGAGGCGTGGTTCACGCCCGCGTCGTAGGAGATGCCGTCGAAGATGAAGAACTCCGCCTCCGGCCCGAAGTAGGCCACGTCGCCGACGCCCGTCGCCTTGAGGTACTTCTCCGCCTTCTGCGCGACGTGGCGCGGATCCCGCGAATACGGCTCCTTGGTGATGGGGTCGACGATGTTGCAGATGAGCGAGAGCGTCGGATCCTTCATGAAGGGATCCATCGTCGCCGTGTCCGCGTCCGGGACCACCAGCATGTCGCTCGCGTGGATGGGCATCCATCCGCGGATCGACGAGCCGTCGAAGCCGAGGCCCTCCTCGAAGACCGCCTCGGTCAGCTCGGCGAGCGGGATGCTGAAGTGCTGCCAGAGCCCCATGAAGTCCATGAACTTGAGATCCACCATCACGGCCTTCTTGTCGGCCGCGTATCCGATGACGTCCTTGGCTTTGGGCATGGCTGGTCTCCTAGACCGCGGTCTCGCCGCGCTCGCCGGTGCGCACGCGGATGGCTTCCTCGACGGGCAGGATGAAGATCTTTCCGTCGCCGACGCTCCCGGTCCTGGCAGCGGACATGATGGCCTCGACCACGCGCCCCACCAGCTCGTCGGCGACGACGATCTCCAGCTTGATCTTGGGCAGGAGATCCACCGTGTATTCCGCCCCGCGATACAGCTCGGTGTGGCCTTTCTGCCGGCCCATTCCCTTGACCTCGGTGAGGGTCAGGCCGGTCGTCCCCACTTCGGAGAGCGCCTCTTTCACCGCGTCGATCTTGAAGGGCTTGATCACAGCCTTGACCAGTTTCATCAGGCCACCACCTTCTGCAGCGCCGGCGCCGCGGCGGGCGCGCCTTCCTGCTCGGGATAGGCGGGGACGCCCATCTCCGGAGTGTCGAGCCCCATCTCCTCCACCTCGGCGCTGACGCGGTGGCCGTCGGTGACGAGGCCGACGATCTTCCACGCCGCGAAGCTGCTGGCGCCCACCCAGAGGAGGTTGGCGACGATGCCGATGCACTGCGCTGCGAGCTGGCCGGGGTTGCCGTGGAAGAGGCCGGCCACGTTCCCGGTCACGCCGTTGAGGCCGGCGCCATACGTGCCGTCGGCGAAGAGGCCGACCGAGAGCAGGCCCCAGGCGCCGTTGAAGCCGTGCACCGAGATGGCGCCCACCGGATCGTCGAGCTTGAGCTTGCGCTCGACGAAGGAGACGGCCACGCAGACGAGGACGCCGGCGACGAGGCCGATGATCACCGCGGAAGGAGCGCTGACGAACGCGCAGGGGGCGGTGATGGCGACGAGGCCGGCGAGCGTGCCGTTGGCCAGCATCGAGGGATCCGGCTTTCCGAACTTCGACCAGACGTACACCATCGCGGAGATGCCGCCGGCCGCGCCTGCCAGCATGGTGTTGGTGGCGATCACGCCGATGCGCGAGTCGCCGCCCGCCAGCGTGGAGCCGGCATTGAATCCGAACCACCCGAAGCAGAGGATGAAGGTGCCGTACATGGCCATGGGGATGTCGTGGCCGGGAATGGCGTTGGGCGAGCCGTCCTTGTTGAACTTGCCGCGCCGCGCGCCGAGCAGCCAGCAGGTGGTGAGAGCGATGGTGCCGCCGGTGAGATGCACCACACCGGAGCCGGCGAAGTCGACGTAGCCGTTGCCCAGGCCCAGGTTCGAGCCGAGGGCGGAGAGCCATCCGCCGCCCCAGCCCCAGTTGGCGAAGACCGGATAGATGATTCCGCCGACGAAGAGGCTGAACATGCAGAAGGCGGAGAACTTCCACCGCTCTGCCAGGGCGCCGGTGGGAATGGTGGCGGTGGTGTCCATGAACACCATCTGGAAGAGGAAGTAGGCGAACACCGACGCGTTGTAGGCGACGCCGGTGAGGAAGAACCCGCGCATGCCGAAGAGGCCCCAGTCGTGGCCTGCAAGGTGGACGGTGAAGAGGCGGTTCATCTGGTCGTAGCCGCCCAGCGTGGAGAGCGGGCCCACTCCGCCCGCCTGGAGGGCGAAGCCCAGCACCCAGTACGCGAGCATGGCGACGCCGTAGACCATGAAGTTCATGCTGACGGTGTGGGCCGCGTTCTTGGCACGGGTGAAGCCGGTCTCCACCATGGCGAAGCCGGCCTGCATGAACATGACCAGGAAGCCTGCGACCAGCGTCCAGACCATGTTGATGGAGCTGGTGTTGTCGGCGACGGCCTTGGCGACGTCTTCCAGCTTCGGCGGCGCTGCCTCGGCAATGAGCAATGCGGCGGTTGCGAAAGTCATGGCTCTCCTTGAGCAAGGGAACTGGGAGCAGCCGTTGCAACGGCCGGACCAGACCTCGGACAACCCGCCTCACTCTGGAGCCATGAATTTGCGACCTACGGAAACGTGGGAACCACGGGACTCGCCGACACTTGCGTCGCCATCGCTTTCGCGAGCGGAGGAGCGTCGCGCCGGTGCCGCTCGCCGCGCTCCGCGTCCGTCGATTTCGTCTCTGAAGATCCCGGCGCCGGCGACAACCGCGTCGCGCTCCCGACCCCGATCGACGATTTTGTCGGAGCCTGCGGCGATCTCCCGCGGCGCGGCGGTCAGGTGCGGAATCCCTGGTGAGCCGGATCTTCGGGCTGCCACCCCTGCTCGCCGACGAGCGGCACGAACTGCACATCGCCCAGCTCCTCGATGCTCAGCTCGCGCTCCGCGGCCCGCCTGACGCGCACCAGGTGCTGCAGCTCCGGCTCTTCGCCGACCGGCATCACCAGGCGGCCTCCGGTCGCCAGCTGCGCGAGGAGCGCCTCGGGAATCACCGGCCCGCCGGCGGTCACCACGATGCCGTCGTAAGGCGCATGCTCCGCCCAGCCCAGCGTGCCGTCGCCGCAGCGGACGAAGACGTTGGCGTAACCGGCGTCCGCGAGCCTGCGCCGCGCACCCTCCGCCAAGGGCCGGTGGCGCTCCACGGTGCGCACCTCCCGCGCGATCTCCGCCAGGACCGCCGCGGCGTAGCCCGACCCCGTGCCGATTTCCAGCGCGCGATCGCCCGGCTGAAGCTCGAGGGCGGCGGTCATCCAGGCGACGACGTACGGCTGCGAGATGGTCTGCCCCTCTTCGATGGGCAGCGCGCAATCCTCGTATGCGAAGTCGGCCAGGGCGGCGGGCACGAACAGCTCGCGGGGAACCTTGCGCATCGCCGCGAGCACCAGCGGGTCGCGAACACCCCGCGCGACGATCTGCTCGGCGACCATGCGAATCCGTCGCGTCTCCCGGTCCACGGCCCCTCCTCGCCGGATGCGCTCCTGGAATCGCAAGCGCCATGCCGTCGATTCGCGCGGTCGAGAGGCGCGCAGCGCCGGAGAACGCGCACGGTTTTCGCTCGAGCCGGCAGCCGCGCGACGAATCCCGCGCGGCCCTCGGATTGCAGCGTTCCATGAGCGAGGAGGCGAAGCCATGCGCGTGAGCGACGTGATGCACAAGGAAGTGGTCACCTGCACGGATCGCGCGATGCTGAGCGACGCCGCGAAGCTGATGTGGGACCACGACATCGGATTCCTTCCTGTCGTCGGCGCCCAGAGCGGCGCGCTCGCCGGCGTGCTCACCGACCGCGACGCCACCATCGCGGCATGGTCCCGCGACGCGCGGCTGTCGCAGCTCGAGGTCGGAAGCGCGATGTCCACCGGGGTGATTTCCTGCAAGCCGGACGACCACGTGTCCGAGGCGGAGCAGTTGATGCGCAAGTTCCAGGTGCATCGCCTGCCGGTGCTGACGGCGG